>NZ_JAVJQP010000166.1:0-20847 GCF_040218875.1 Coleofasciculus sp. D1-CHI-01 | reverse complement strand
GAAGATCGTCTACTCGTTCTGAGATGGTTGGTTTCATTCATTGCCTCCTAGTAGTCTGTTTAATCGTGCAATTGCTCACTCAGACTACTGTGTGGCTGCTCATTTGGCTACTGAGTTACCAAAATGAGCGAACGGTGAGTTGTGTAGCAGCGATTTCAATCGCCATAGCTCAAATTAACCCTATGCACCTACGCCAAAAACTGACTCTCCATTATTTCGCCCTTGCTGGAATCATTATTCTGGGAACCATCCTCCGGTTTTGGCATCTTGACTTAAAACCCCTGTGGCTGGATGAAGTTCTCACGGCTTTCTTTAGCCTGGGACTTGAGTATAATGATTTACCATTAGATATAGTATTTCCCTTATTCACTCTCCAGGAATTCTTCACCCTTCAACCGGAGGCTAGCTGTCGAGACATTGCCCAAACCCTTGCTCAACAATCCACGCATCCTCCCTTATTCTTTTGCTTAATGCATTCTTGGTTAAGGTTTACAGGAACCGAACAGTTAGCTTGGGCGTTGCGCTCATTTCCAGCTTTAATCGGAGTCGGTGCGATCGCGGCAATTTACTGTCTCAATCGTCTCATCTTTTCGCCAATCGCGGGATTAATCGCCGCCGCGTTAATGGCGGTGTCTCCTTTTGCGGTTTACTTGTCTCAGGAAGCGCGTCACTACACGTTGCCCATGTTGCTGATTATTTTGGCACTATTGACATTAATCCCGATTCAGCAGCGCCTTTACCATCAGCAATTGCCTTCCCCTTTGCTATGGCTAGGTTGGGGTATGGTGAACAGTATCGGTTGTTATGTCCACTACTTTTTTCTTCTGGCTGTCATTGCTCAAGTTTTGACCCTAATTTCCGGGATGATTGGGTATCGTCGGCGCTTACCCGGCGGGAGTTGGCTGGCTGTGGCGCTGGTAATGGCGGGAATGGTAGTTAGTTATCTGCCGTGGTGGGGTATGCTTTTGGCAGATATGGGGCGTTCAGAAACCAATTGGCTACCGCCACCGGATAGTATTACGCCTTTGTTGCAATTACTGGTGGGTTGGTTGCTGATGGTGATTGCTTTACCCGTGGAAAATCAACCCTTATGGATTGTGATACCCATGGGAGGATTAACGTTGGGATTGGGGGGGTGGATTATTTGGCGGGGAGGCGTGGGAGTTAAACGACTGCTGCATCAGCCTTCAACTCAGTTAGCGACGTTTACCCTATTCGGGTTTACTTTGGCTGTATTGCTGCAATTTCTAGCAATTATTTACCTACTCGGTAAGGATATTTCCATTGTCCCCCGTTATAATTTTGTCTATTATCCGGCGATTTGTGCGCTATTAGCCGCGAGTTTAACCGTAAACGTAGAGACGCGCCATGGCGCGTCTGGGCTTAGGGGTGCAGGGGTACAGGGAAAATGGGCAATCATCTTACCCTTGGCTATTTCTCTGGTGAGTACGGTTTGTGTTGTGGCTAATTTGGTGTTTCTCAAACCCTATCATCCTCAGCAGGTGGCGCAAAATATGACAATTGAACCCACGGTTCCCCTGATCATGGTGATGGGATATAACGATCTTCAGGATGTAGGATTAGGATTGAGCTTTGCCTTGGCATTGGAGAACTTACCAGAGGGTGGGAGTCATGAGGGCGATCGCACAATAGCATTTTTAAGTCGCCAACAGGGATATGATCGAGTCTGGCAGCAGTTATCGGAATTAGCCGTACCTTCTGTGTCTCCGTTGAATCTATGGGTAATCGCTCCCGGCTTGAAGCGGCGAGACTATCCCCAAAATCTTGCGATCGCGAACCAAAAAACCTGTATCCTTGATCCGAGTCAACATTACCGGATTGGTATTCCCTATCAGTTATACCGATGCGGTTAAGATTTGGCGTAAGGTACACCAGAAAGGATGTTTTCGGCAACCGTGGTTATGAAAGTAAGTATTATTAAGTCTATTCAAGGACTCGCTGCTCTAATTTTGGCGTTGGTTTTGGTTTTAGTTCCCCTATCTGCCCAAGCTGCTAATCCCTCTGCCCGACAGCTTATTAATGACGGTGTATCTGATCTGAGTGCCATGGATTTCTCTGGTCAAAATTTAGCTGAACTGGAGATATCTAAAATGAATCTGACGCAAACGAATTTAAGCAATACCGATTTACGCAGTGTGGTGATTAGTGATTCCACGATGACTGACACTAATCTACAGGGTGCAGATTTTTCATACAGCATTGCTTATAAAGTTAACTTCAAAGGGGCGGATTTGAGTGATGCGGTTCTAGAGGAAGCAATTTTGTTAGGTTCTCGCTTGGATGATGTTAATATCACCGGTGCTGATTTCAGCAATGCGGTTTTAGATCGCGTGCAAGTCCAAAATCTCTGTACTAGAGCCAGTGGCGTTAACTCGAAAACGGGAGTAGAGACTCGCGAATCATTAGGATGTCGGTGAGGCAAGGGAACAGGGAACAGGCAACAGGCAACAGTTTCGACGCCCAGTAATTAGGAAGATTCTGCGATCAGGTACACCTCGTTCCTAGGCTCTGCCTCCCATCACAACTCTGCCTCCCATCACAAACAAAGTTCAGGTGACCAGTCTTGATGACCGCGCCCAGGATAACATTTGAACTGAGATCCTGCCCAAATCATCTGCCATTGTTCGTTAGCTTGAGCAGAGGGATTTTTCTGGAACTCAACGCGATAGCGGATATCTTGCACAGAATCACCCTTTAATCCAGTTTGAGTCAGAATCACAATTGCCTGATCCGGTTGAGGATAGGAGACATCCACGGTGGCTGAATCCGTGTCAGCGTCGCTATTACCAAACGCCGAGAGTGCGATCGCGTTTGGATTGCTACCGGTTAAACTCGTCCTATCTGTCTGTTGGGATAGATCAATGGAACGATAGTTTTCCCGGTTAGCTGCTGGCGTCTGAGGCGATGAAAAATTTTGCTGGGGAGTTGAATTACCGGGAGAATCGGGGGATGGCTCAGTCGATGAGGAAGTCGTTTTGTCAGGTGAGGGATTAGCGGCTGTAACTGTCGCTTCTGGGCGATTACTGGTACAAGCCGTCAGCAGGATTACCAGACCAGCGAGACTCACCAAAGAAATTTTGCCCGATTTGACCATCCAATCCATCAGCTTTCTATGTAAGCGGCTAATTCTATTGTAGGTTGGTATGGAGAAGCACCCAGATTTAGGGGCGGGTGGGTAATCCCTATTTCCTGTTCCCTGTTACACACCGAGCGAAGCCGAGGTGTTCCCCGTTCCCTATTTTTCGACCTCTATAGTTTGAGAACCCGTCATCAAGCTAAAATGCGATCTGGCAAATGCTATTGTTATTTAACGCCTAGTTCATAGGGAATACCACCTCATGATCCACGAAGTTTTCATGCCCGCCCTTAGCTCCACCATGACCGAAGGTAAAATTGTCTCTTGGGTAAAATCTCCAGGGGACAAAATAGAAAAAGGCGAAACCGTGGTAGTGGTTGAGTCTGACAAGGCGGATATGGATGTGGAGTCCTTCTATGAGGGCTATCTAGCCGTCATTACTGTACCCGCAGGTGAAACCGTACCTGTCGGGGAGGCAATTGCCCTGCTAGCCGAAACTCCTGACGAAATTGAGACGGCTAAACAACAAGCCTCCCAATCCAGTTCCGCCTCAGACTCAGCCAGTACTCCGCCTGATCAAACGCCAAAACCTGAACCTGAACCTGCTACTGTCTCAGCCGCTCCCCAAGCGCAAGATACCCCCAGTCGCCGTAATGGACGCACTGTCGCCTCTCCTAGGGCTAAGAAATTAGCCAGGGAGTTGAAGGTTGAACTTGATACGTTGACGGGTAGTGGTCCTCATGGACGCATTGTGGCAGAAGATGTGGAAGCTGCTGCTGGCAAAACGACCCAACCCGAACCGGCTGCTGCACCGCAACAGCCACCATCTCAGCCTGGGGCTCAACCGACAGCTACACCCACGACACCTATTTCTGTCCCCCTCGGTGAAGTGGTTCCCTTCAACACGCTGCAAAATGCCGTGGTGCGGAATATGGTGGCGAGTCTTCAGGTGCCAGCCTTCCGGGTGGGGTATACCATCACTACTAATGAACTGGATAAACTGTATAAACAAATTAAGCCTAAGGGCGTAACCATGACCGCCCTATTAGCGAAAGCCGTCGCTGTGACATTGAAACAACATCCCACGATCAATGCCTGTTATACGGAAAAGGGGATTCAGTATCACGCTGGCGTCAATGTGGCTGTCGCTGTGGCTATGGCAGATGGGGGACTGATTACACCAACCTTACAAAAAGCCGATGAGGTAGATATTTATTCCTTATCTCGCACTTGGAAAGGGTTGGTTGAACGCTCCCGACGCAAGCAGTTGCAACCGGAGGAATATAGTTCCGGTACGTTTACGATCTCGAATTTGGGAATGTATGGCGTTGACCGTTTTGATGCGATTTTACCGCCGGGACAAGGGGCAATCCTAGCGATTGGCGCATCACGTCCGCAAGTGGTGGCGACAACGGATGGCATGATGGGTGTACGAAATCAGATGCAGGTGAATATGACCTGTGATCACCGGATTGTTTACGGTGCTGATGCAGCAGCATTCCTACAAGATTTGGCGAAGTTGATTGAAACGAATCCGCAATCATTGACGCTTTAATCTGATTTTGTCCTGTAACACACACTATCAAATAGTCTCTTTTGTGGCGAAGGGCGGGTTTTGCCTTTGAGGTTATCGGTCGATAGCCAAATTAAACGGCTAAACCCGCCCCTACAATTGACGGATGAATTTTTGACAGTCAAGGATTCAAGTCCAAACAAGTTGTAAATCTAAAATAAAACCTGGTAAAACATCTTCTCCCGATAACTGGGTCGGATTTTCCAGTATTTCTACCGTTTGTCCTTGGCGATAAATTTCAACGCGACGAGTGGGTCGATAGAGTAACCAACCCAGTCTGACTTGATTATTCATGTATTCCTGCATTTTAGCTTGGGTTTCTGGTAATGTATCGCTGGGTGACATTAACTCCAAAACAAAATCCGGAGCAATGGGGGGAAATTTTTCTTTCTGTTCCTCTGTCAGCGCATCCCATCGTTGTTGTTGAACCCAAGCCACATCAGGAGAACGGTTCGCCCCATTGGGTAGATGAAAACAGGTGGAAGAGTCGAAAACTTCTCCCAGGTTTGTTTGTTCATTCCACACACAAAATCGAGTGGTTAGCTTTGCATTTCGTTTTCCCGTTTCTCCGCCTGTGGAGGACACGATGATCAGTTCTCCTTTCGCATTACGTTCAAATTTTACATCGGGATTGATTCGGCAAAGATGATAAAATTGCTCTTGATTCAGGTGAACAATTGGGTCGAGGTTAAGCGTAACGGTTGTCATAAGTAGTTAGACAAAATTAAAAATGAATAAACAATAGAGTTTTTGGTGACTCCCTGAGTAAAGTGCAATTTTTCCCTACACCCTACACCCTACACCCTACACCCAGTAGTACCTTCAAGTCCCTTGTCATCCCCTCAGGGTGTAAACTTAAGGCTGAAACCCTTACTTCATCAGAGATCCCCCTTCCGTCCCCCTTTTAGATCCCCCCTAACCCCCCTTCAAAAGGGGGGAACAAGACATCCAGCTTCTCTTAAACAGGGGCGAACCAGAAATTAGGAAAGGGTAGAATAAGCTAACCATGTCTCAACCGTTTGTCCAAGGTGAAGCCATAGCCGCGATCGCAACTGCTGTCGTTCCCCAACAAGGGAGTGTGGGAATCGTGCGGGTGTCGGGCGAAAATGCCCTAGAAATCGCCCGTCAACTATTCCACGCACCAGGGCGTCAACTGTGGCAGACTCACCGCATTCTCTACGGGTATGTGCGTCATCCTCAAACCCAACAGATCGTTGATGAAGCCCTACTCCTAATTATGCAATCCCCTCGCTCTTATACTCGTGAAGATGTCGTCGAGTTCCATTGTCACGGTGGGATTATGCCTGTGCAGCAGGTGTTGCAATTATGCCTAGAATTAGGCGCACGGTTAGCCCAACCGGGAGAATTTACCCTACGGGCATTTTTGAACGGGCGGTTAGATTTAACCCAAGCCGAAAGTATCGCTGACTTAGTGGGTTCTCGTTCTCCCGCCGCCGCCCAAGCTGCATTAGCGGGAATACAGGGGAAGCTGGCTGTACCCATTCGCCAACTCCGGGCGACGTGTTTAGATAACTTGGCAGAAATTGAAGCCAGAATTGATTTTGAGGAGGATTTACCTCCTTTAGATGAAGCGGGGATCATTGCCCAACTGCAACAAGTATTAACCGATATTAAGCAAATTCTCGCCACCGCCGATCGCGGTCAATTATTGCGAACCGGCTTAAACATCGCCATTGTCGGGCGTCCGAATGTGGGTAAATCCAGCTTATTGAACGCCTGGAGTCGCAGCGATCGCGCGATCGTTACTGACTTACCCGGTACAACTCGTGATGTGGTAGAGTCGCAGTTAGTCGTCGGTGGCATCCCCATACAGGTGCTGGATACCGCCGGAATCCGGGAAACCGTGGATCAAGTCGAGAAAATTGGCGTTGAGCGATCGCGCCGTGCGGCTGAGGCGGCTGATTTAATTGTATTGGTGATTGAAGCCACAGCGGGATGGAGTTCAGACGACCAAGAAATTTATACCCAAGTCAAACACCGTCCCCTAATTTTAGTCATTAATAAAACCGATCTCGCCCCTGCCGATTCTGTCTCCTATCCGGATAGTATTGACCGAGTAATTACAGCCGCCATTACCAAAAATGAAGGCATTGAGGCATTAGAACAAGAGATTCTTGAGGCGGTACAAACGGGAACCCTACACGCCGCTGACTTAGATTTAGCGATTAACCAGCGACAAGCCGCCGCCTTAACCCAAGCCAAGATAGCACTGGAACAGGTACAAGAAACTATCGCCCAACAGTTACCTTTAGATTTTTGGACAATTGATTTACGCGGCGCGATTCAAGCCTTAGGTGAAATTACCGGTGAGGAAGTAACAGAATCCGTACTTGACCGAATTTTTAGTCGCTTTTGTATTGGCAAGTAGGTTTTCTGACGTTACTCTAATTAAGTAGTTTCGTAGTAATGGCTTTAGCCTTTAAACTTTTAATTGAGGCAATAATCTCTGAATCCAAACATCAAAGCCCCTGATCAGATTCCGGTAAATAGCGATATAATAGGAATTTTCCCTGACCCTCTTGCCCTGCCGTTGCATTCTTCTTTGACCATTTTGGAACCCAGGAACGAGGAATTAGATCCGCCCATCGAACCCAAAAGCGCCACAGGAGGCTTAGGCGAAGATCAATTTGCCCTCGCCTTCCGCTTGTCTCCCAACGCCATGGCAATCAGCACCCTAGCTGATGGACGCTTGTTGGCGGTCAATGATCGGTTGCTTAACCTGGTAGGGTATCAAAAAGACGAACTGATTGGTACAAGCACAGTCGAATTAAAGTTTTGGCTGCATCCAGAGGAGCGTACTCGCTTTATCCAGCAAATACAAACTCAGGGAACCATTCACAATTACGAATTTGATTTTCGTCTCAAGTCAGGACAGGTAAAAACGGGGTTATTATCAGCAAATATTATTAACTTTAGTGGACAAGACTGCTTACTCAGTATCATTAACGACATCACTGAACGCAAACATGCTGAGGAACAAGTAACACGTCTAGCTAAAATGAGCCAAGCCATTAGTAGTGCGACGGATTTTCAGACTGCATTGGACATCGCCTTACATCAAGTCTGCGAAATTACAGGCTGGAGTTATGGCGAAGTGTGGATTCCCGCGACCGATGGTATGGCATTAGAATGTAGTCAGAGTTGGTATGGTAAATGTACAGATATCGATTCTCCAGACGCCGCAAAATTCGACCAATTTCGAGAGTACAGTGCTGCCTTAACCATCTTACCCAATGAAGAATTACCTGGACGAGTATGGCATCAAATTCAGCCGGAGTGGGTTGA
Organism: Coleofasciculus sp. D1-CHI-01; assembly: GCF_040218875.1. NCBI lineage: Bacteria > Bacillati > Cyanobacteriota > Cyanophyceae > Coleofasciculales > Coleofasciculaceae > Coleofasciculus > Coleofasciculus sp. D1-CHI-01. The sequence continues at coordinate 12,871 of NZ_JAVJQP010000166.1, read as the reverse complement.
TGATTTAGCGACGTTTCCAGATGACCTTTTCCTGAGATTAGAACTCGCGGTTAAATGCGGATTTAACTCAGCATTTGCCGTCCCTATAGTGACACCAACCGCTGCTCAAGAATCTGTTTCAGTCTTAGCCGTGCTGGTGTTTTTTATGGCAAAAAAATACCCACCTGACCATCATTTTTTTGAGCTAGTCACGGTTATTTCTAATCAGTTAGGTAGTGTGATGCAGCAGAAGAAAGCGGTCACAGAGATGCAAGCCCTTTTCGCCGCGATGACGGATGTGGTGCTAGTGATTGATGCCTCAGGACGATGCCTAAAAATTGTCCCCACGAATCCCCTGAGTGACTACAAGCCATCAGCGGAAATTGTGGGTAAAACCTTACATGAACAGTTCCCAGTTAAGCAAGCTGATTTTATTCTCCAAGCGATTCAAGAGGCTCTTTTAACTCAGCAAACTGTTAGTATTGACTATCAGTTGACCGTTGCCGGACGAGATAGCTGGTTCGCGGCTAACCTATCACCTCTATCTCATGATAGTGTGATTTGGGCAGCACGGGATATCAGTGAGAGTAAATTGCTGGAAAATAAGCTGCGAACTTCGGAAAGCAAAATGCGCCTATTTTTTGAGGCGATGAATGCGATTGTTTTAATTATTGATGTTCAAGACCATACAATCGCAAATATCGAAATAGCACCAACGAACCCTACCCGCTTCTATGACTTTTACATTGACCCAATCAACCAAACAATCGAATATCTTTTTCAAGAGGAAACGGCTCAAAATTGGTTAGATAAAATTCAACGGGCGCTAACCACTCAGCACACGATCTATTTTGATTATAGTCTACAAAGTGAAGACAACACCGTATGGTTTTCCGCCAGTATTTCAGCAATTTCTGACCAATCGATTATTTGGGTGGCGCGTGATATTACCGATCGCAAGCAGGCAGAGGCGGCGTTACAGGTAGAACAAGAAAAGTCTGAGCAGTTATTACTAAATATCTTACCCGAACTGATTGCCCGTCAGCTTAAGCAAGATCAGAGGGCGATTGCGGAACATTTTGATCAAGTGACAATTCTGTTTGCCGATATTGTTGGATTTACACCGTTATCGGCACGTCTACAACCGATTGAATTGGTAAATATGTTGAATCAAATCTTTTCCACATTTGATCAGCTAGCGGATCAGTATGGGTTGGAGAAGATTAAAACCATTGGTGATGCGTATATGGTTGTTGGCGGTTTACCTCGTCCCCTAGACAATCATGCCACAGCGATCGCGCAGATGGCGTTGGATATGCAACAAGCAATTCATGAATTCCAAGTGCAACAGGGGGAGTCATTTGAAATTCGCATTGGGATTAACACCGGATCAGTTGTGGCGGGTGTAATTGGTAGGAAAAAATTTATCTATGATTTATGGGGAGATGCGGTTAATGTCGCTTCTCGCATGGAATCATCAGGAGAACCGGGTAAAATTCAAGTTACTGCTACTACATACCAACAGTTACAGCACAAGTTTATCTTTGAGCAGCGAGGTGTTGTCAAAGTTAAGGGTAAAGGTGATATGATTACTTATTGGCTGCTGGGTAGGAGTAAATGATGACTGTTTAGCTTATTCCTCCTTTCTGATCATTTGGGTAATAAGAGGGGCAACTGAGGCAATCTGCTTTATCCTTACCGCAGCCGCGAATATTCTAAATCTGCTAGAAGTTAGATGCATTCTTAACCTAATGCAATGCAACCCGATTGTATCCTTGGCTTTTGGCGTGATAGAGTGCCTTATTCGCTCGTTGAATAATTATCTCGATGTTGGCATCGTCTAATTGATAACTAGCTACACCAACTGTTACTGTCATTTGCACCTGTTTATCGCCAATACCTATGGTAATTTGTTCCAGCCGCTTTCTCAAACGTTCAGCCACACGCACCGCCCCACTACTATCGGTTTCAGGAAGTAATGTGACAAATTCTTCACCGCTAAATCGTCCACAATAATCTGCCTCACGCAATGAACCAACGATGCTTTTTGCCACACCCTTAAGCACTTCATCTCCCATCGTATGCCCATACTCATCATTGATTTCCTTAAAGTTGTCAATGTCAATCATCAGGATAGACATGAAACGTTTGTAACGAGAGGCTCGATTAAATTCTTGATAGCCAACCGTTAAAAAATGGCGGCGATTCCAGAGTCCAGTTAGGGGATCAGTAATTGCTAACTTTCTCAATAAATTCGTTAATTTGTTGTGTTCTTTACCCAATCGATTCAATTGTATTTGAGTCTGCTTCAATTCTAAATGGGTTCGGACACGGGCAAGAATTTCTGCTGGATTAAAGGGGTGAGTAATTGTATCGGCTGCGCCTTTCTCAAATGCTTCAATTAAATACTCTTGTTCACGAATCGTCCGCATCAGGATAATTGGACTTGTTGTTAAAGGAGGTGGAGACTTAAGATAGTCGCACAACTCTAATCCACTCATCTTGGGCATGGTTAAAGCCATAATAATTAAATCAGGCTTATCCAGGTGTACACGCTCAATCGCATCCTGTCCGTTGCTGACAACAATCGTTTTGTAGCCTTCGGCTTCTAAAATGACATGAAGAATTTGTAAATTATTGGGATTATCATCAACAATCAAAATTAGGAATTTTTCCGGAAAAAATTTTTTCATTGGTCATTATCCTTCACCCTAGGCTATCTTGATATTTTAAAGGGGGTCTTATTGTTACCCCGGGAAATAAAAAGCCAAGCAACATCTGGTTTCCCCCGTGCAATAAATGCGAAGCAACTTTTGGCTTCCCCAGCTTCATCGTATCTACGAAGCTGCTCAAGTATTTCCGCAGCGCTGCACTAGCGGTTGGGCGACTTGTTTGAGTTTCAGATAAAAGTCCGAATCATCGGGCAGTGGCGTAAATTGATCAATGGGGTGGTGGTTAGTTTCGCGACGAGACCCATCCACTGGTTCAGGCAGACTGGTATGATCAGCAGCAAGTAGGTCTGGAGGTGTGCGATCGCGTTCCCTAACCCGTTCCGTTTCTGGTTCAGGCTGGGCGGGCGTTTGCGGTGATGCTTCAACGGATTCTGTTGCCGATTCAGTGACAACAAATTCCTCTGACTGAGCCACCGCAACCGTAGAACTTGACTCAAACATATCCGGGAAACTCCCGATTAAGCACATCGATTCGGACATCGTATCAACGGGGGCATTCAAATCTTGCGGTAATTTGCGACAAATCAACCGTTCAAACTCATGATTAAAGCGATAGATAGGCTGTTCTCGTCGCCCCCAGACGGCTAAAATTTGTTCAACCGAAATCGCCTTATACCGTCCCTGATACAAGGCTTCAATGACCGCCAAACGAATCCACTGGGCGGGATAGTCTTCCAACCAAAACTCAACTAATTCTGCCGCAGAATATCCCCTCAGTTCAAATCCATAGTGACTGAGTAACTCTACGGCATAGATAATGGCTGAATCTATCTCATTGGTCATTCGTCATTTGTGATTAGGCAGGGAACAGGCAACAGGGAACAGGGAACAAACAAACTCAAAACTTCGGTTGGGGCGGGTTTAGTCACATCGGGGCGGGAAAAAAACGATAATAGTGAAACCCGCCCCTACATCCCTTAAAAACTCCCTCATTCTTGAACAATATACGGGGAATTGATAGCATTGACACGCCCTTGTTGCACTAAGGCTTGATACAGAAACGCCGTAGCATCGGCGCGGGTGGCAGCTTTTTTCGGGTTTAACCAGGTGGGTTTGGGATAATTGACGATAATCCCGGCTTGAGTAGCTGCCGCTACAGCAGATTGGGCGTAAATGGGAATATTATCTTGATCCTGATAAATTTCCAAGGGGTTTCCCTCTGCCTCAGGTAACGACAGCCCCTGGACTAAGGAGACAATCAACTCCACCCGCCGTAAACTTTGTTGAGGGTGAAAGGTTTGGTCGGGGAAGCCGGAAAGGAAGCCACCGCGATAGGCTTGACTAATCACGGCTGACGCCCAGAAGTTGGCGGGAACGTCGCTAAATTGAGTGGCGGGGCGGATGGGTGTGGGGTTAAAGACTTTCACCACTAACGCCGCATATTGCGCCCGATTTAATGGGGCATCCGGTTTAAAGCTACCATCGGCAAAGCCGCTAATTAAGTTTAATCCGGCGAGAGGGCGAATAAAATCAGCCGCCCAATGATTTTGAATATCGGTAAACGAGGGAACGTACCCCTCCGGGTTAACAATATAAGGAGATGAGATAGCCGAAGCTTCGCCAGTTGAAACTAACGCCTGGTAAATTAAGGCAGCGACTTCGGCGCGGCTAATCGCTTGCATGGGTTTAAGTTCTTCAGGGCGGGGATAATTCACCACCAATTGTCGTTGTGTCGCCGTAGCAATGGCATCTGTAGCATAGCTGGGAATCTGGGCGCGATCGCGGTAAAACAAGAGTAGGTTGCCATTCCCACTCCCTAATCCCAACCCATTCACCACCGAAACCAGCGCCTGGGTTCGGGTCAGATTTTGTTGGGGGCGAAACGTGCCATCAGGAAATCCAGAGATAAATCCCATACTCGCCGCCTTACGAATCGCCGCCGCCGCCCAAAAGTTATCCGCGACATCGCGAAATGAACCCGATGTCGCCCCCACCTGGCGAGGTAAGTTAAACGTTTGGGCAATAATCGCCGCATACTGGGCGCGGGTAATATTCGCTTCCGGCTTAAATGTGCCATCGGGAAACCCGCTAATTAACTCCCGTTTGACTAATTCCTGAATAAACCGACTTGCCCAATGATTGCCCAAATCACTAAACTGAGTTGGACCCAAGGCTGATGCGGGAACCTCTGCTGCACTCAAGGTAACTGCACCAGAAATACGGGCAGGATTTAACAAGTTGCCCACCGAAACTAATGTCAATGACGTACTATTTTGTAAATCAACATCACCATTATCTTGTAAGATATTCCCGGCTGGGTCTTGACGACTGCCTAAATTGGGTTGGGCAGACCCATTGACAATTAGCCCCCCATTGGTATTTTTTTCAATCCGATTCCGGCGCAGAACGGGTTGAGCTTGGCGAGAGAGAACAATTCCCGCCTTATTGTTGATTAACGTATTATCAGCAATTAACGGAGCCGCATTATCACTCAGGGCAATACCATACCCCGTCCGTTGACAGCGATTGCGCCGCAGTTCCCCTTTCGCATTTCGCACCAGGAAGATACCACTAGAGGCATTGTCGCTTAATTCATTATCCATAATCAGCGGTTTTGCCGTCCCCGTGACAAAAATCCCCTCACGACGACAACGGGTTAGAGTAGTATTAGCAATAATCGGGGCGCTGGATTCAATCCAAATCCCAGTTCCCTTCGCCACAGGATTCGTCACCGTCACCCCGCGCAATTCCGCTTGAGAATCGGCTCTAACAGTAATAGATTGACTGCCAAAACTGGGGCTATTATAATCACCACTACCCACCAGGATAATATCCTTACCTTTACTAGACTCGTCACCAATAACAATAATCCCCGACGGAATCACAATCGGGAAACGCTCCCCGTTAGCTGCATTGTACATCCCCGGTGCCAGGTAAATCGTAGTATCAGCCGTCGCTTGTGCGATGGCGTGAGTTAAGGTACGCAAAGGAGCATCCGCCGAGCCTGTATTCGTATCCTGACCCGTTGTTGGGTTTACATAGAGAATAGATTGAACCATTCGTTTAGATAAAGTCGCCTATAGTCATCTTAAGTGTGTAATTGCGCTTGTCGTTGCGCTGTCTTCACCGATTCAGCGCCGATTCGTAGTTGCCATTTGTCCCTGGAGATAAACTGACAAACTGACGCCACGAATCCCTCAAGGGGAACATAGGTTTACTGGAATAGCCTGAAACGGCATAGCTAAAACTGCCAAAATCCGGCTCACCTCATTAATAAAATAGTCGCGTTTATCAATAAAAACAGTCTTATCGCGTAACTCCAGAAATTTCCACTCCGTTCCCGTAGTTACTGCCCCATAAATACTCTCCCTCGGTTCCTCGTTGCTTTGATTAAACAGTTGAGCCGCAATCATTTCAGCAATACACTGCGCCAAGCCCGACTTAATATTTTCATTCTTAGCTTCAACCAGGGTAAGCACAGGAGTCCGAATTTCATAAGAGTCTGGGGAAGCCGTCAGAATATAATCACAATATCCATTTAAACCCGCGCTAGGAGCCACATTGAACTCCGACCCCGAGAAAAAGCCAATTTTAAAGCCAAAGTGTCGCCGCACCTCCAAAAGCACTGGGGTAATAATTAACTCAGCCCGTGCCTTTTCGGTATTGATAGCAGTCGCCAGCGAAACATTTTCCGTTAACGTTATTTGCAGATACTCACTGGGCAGCAGTTCGGGTATACTCGCAAATAAGTCATCCGGTTCTTCCAGACTTAACCCAAATGATTCTCTAATGTGAGCCAAAGTTTTGAAGTCACTATATGCCATAGTAATTCTCCTTTTTTATTGATCCTTTATTAAGCAGCCAGCCATGTTATTCCTCACCTAATCCATTTCATCAAGAATCATTCATAATTCAGATAGGGCAGGTTTAGGGACATCAGGGTCACCAAAAACCTTAGTCGTAGAACCCGCCCCTAAACCCTCAAAACATCCTCCTCTATGATGTATCCTACCTTAACTGCGGTTGCTTTATTATCAAGTCCAATTACAGACCCTGTTGCCGTCTTCTTAACCATTTTGGCAATTATGTTAGTCGCGCCACTCTTGTTTGAACGGTTGCGACTTCCGGGTATTGTCGGCTTAATTCTGGCGGGTGTGATTGTTGGACCTAATGTCCTGGGATTATTAGAACGGGATAGTACCATCATCCTCTTGGGAACGGTGGGACTGTTGTTTTTAATGTTTATGGCGGGGTTAGAAACCAGCCTGGATGACCTGAAATATAATGCCGATAAAGCGGCAATTTTTGGTTTAGCCACCTTTTCTTTCCCCATGATTCTGGGTACGGTGGCAATGTTACTTTTGGGATATAGTTGGCTAGCCTCAATTCTAGTCGCGTCCTGTTTTGCCACCCATACACTTTTGGCATTACCTATCCTAACCAAGTTGGGATTAATGCGAACACAAACCGTAACCACAACCTTGGGCGGAACGCTGATTACCAATGTTTTGGGACTCTTAGTTCTAGCAGTAGTGGTGAAAGCCGATGGCGGAAATCTAACCCTGGGGTTCTGGTTGTTTCTGATTCCTGCGCTTACTATCTATACAGTAGCGACGTTATGGGGCGTCCCGAAACTGGGGCGCTGGTTCTTTCGCCAATTTGGACATGATGAAGGGGCGGAGTTTATTTTTGTCCTAGCCACATTGTTTGTCGTATCTTATGCAGCGGGATTAATTGAAGTTGAACCGATTATCGGCGCATTTTTAGCCGGAATTGCGATTACCCAAATTATTCCCCAGTTAAGTCCGTTAATGAATCGGATTCAGTTTATTGGAAACACCTTATTTGTGCCATTCTTTTTGATTTCCGTGGGTATGTTAATTGACCCGTTAATTTTAATCAAGCAGCCGAAATCAATTTTAGTGGCATTGGTGATGATTGGCGCGGAAATGGTGAGTAAGTTTGGCGCGGCTTGGGCACCGGGGAAGCTATTTGGGTTTCAATTTCCGAGTATTATGGTCATGTTTGGGTTGTCCATGGCACAGGCGGCGTCTACCTTGGCGGCGATTACCGTAGCTTATGAAATTAAACTGGTGGATCAATTAACCGTAAATGGGATAATTGCCATGATTTTAGTCACCTGTGTCGCCTCACCTTGGATTACCGAACGCTGGGGAAAACAGGTGAAACCTGACGGACAACAGGAGGGAGGAAATCAAGGAAAACCGCCATCGTTGGCAAAGCGGGTGTTAGTTCCGGTGGCGAATCCCAAGACGGAAGATAATTTATTACAATTGGCATTAATTTTGGCAAAAACAGCTAAGGGAACCTTACTTCCCCTGCATGTTTTATCCGATAAAACCGGACTCATTTCCCCAGAGGCGAAACTGTTACAAACCCAGCTTTTAGCGGCGGCGGAACGAATTGCCCATGCAGCCGTAACTAAAGTAGAACCGATCGCGCGGGTGGATGATACGATTGACCGAGGGATTACCCGCACGGCAGCTGAACGAGAGGCGACGTTGATTATTTGCGGATGGAAGGGGTATTCCACGACTCGGGAGAGCTTTTTTGGCAGTGTGATTGATAATGTAATCTGGCGATCGCAGGTTCCGGTATTAATTGCCCGATTTTCCCAGCCGATTGAGAATACTGCACGAGTGGTGTTGGCGGCGACGGATCAGGAGACGGTATCGGTGACATTTAAACCGACGGTGACGTTAGCGCAAACCTTAGCAGCAGCGTTGAAAGCCACGTTTCGATTGGTGGTTGTGGTGACAGGAGTCGGGGAGTTTGACTGTCAGCCAAAGGAGTGGGGGTTGGCAAATACGAGTGGATTGGTGCAAGTGCGGGGGAATTTTGTCCAGAATGTGTCGCGGATGGTGCAACGTCATGATTTACTGATTCTGACGGCAAGTACCCATCCCAGCTACCTTTTGGCGATTCCCACATTGGGGGGAGAACCGGAGGCGATCGCACGGACGCAGCAAGACACCTCTATCATTGTCGTACATTTTCCCACGATTAGCTGAAGGAGAACGTTTTGATTGTGTAGGGGCGGGTTTGACAACTATCGTTTCTTACCTCACCTAAATTTAACTAAACCCGCCCTGACTCCTGCACAATGTTCATCCTAGCCTGCTTGCGTTGGTTGTCCTTTCGTCAACCCAACCTACTCTATCGTCATTGAGACAAAATATTCCTACTCCTCCTCCCTATCCACTAAATCACCCAGATAGAGTTCAATGAACATCTCGGCGGCGACGGGATTGATTGTATTCAGCGCTTTGACAATATCCGCAACGGTTTCGGCTGTTGGGTCTATTTTTTCATGAAACCAACGAAACACTTTGTTTCGCTCAATCCCTAAAGCTACCGCCAATTTATTTTGGCTGATTTTATGGGCTTCTAGGGTCTGTTTGAGGGCTTGTCCTGCTCTTCCCATACTTCTGTAGCGCTTACCTTGTCCGCAGGACAATCGTGTCAGAGGAGCATGACCTCGTAAATGTTGCCAAGTTTGATAACATCTGCTAATCTTTTCGATGTTACCAAGTTTGATAACATTTTCAGCAACAATTAGGTGAATCCAATGTCTCAAGAATTTGTTCCAAATAACCTAGAAAAAGTACCTCCCGCCCCATCAGCGACGCCAGAATCTACCGCTAGCCGTGAACCTGTGAAAATCTCGATTATTGGCTCTCGTCGAGGCGTCAAAAGTATCATTTACAGGTTGTACCGTCTCCAGTTTGCTGAAGTGACGGCTTGGAGTCCCTTACAACCGACAGGTAAACCGGGTGAATTTGTGAGTATGCTGATTCGGCAAATTTCTTTTCGTTCCGAGTAACAAGAGTCTGATTGACCCATAGCTGTACAGGCGAGTTTGTGTGACCCACTTGTCCGCAAAACTCGCTATCCCTGCGCTCCTGTTATAGTCGAGGAATGTAGAGATGCGACGGGTATACCTGGAGGACAGGATGAATCACTTTGCTAGTTTGATGTCTTTTTTACGCGATCGCAAGGCTTTTTTGACCGAGGTTGAGAAGGAAATCGGACTCGACCGTAAAATTGTTTCATTATTAGTGTGTAGCGCCTCCTTTCTCGCGTTGTACGGCTTGGTGATTGGGGCGTCGAGTCATTGGCTGCAGGCGATTAGTTCAGCGATTAAGTTACCGGGTCTTTATTTAATCACACTGCTGGTCTGTCTGCCCAGTTTATATATTTTCGAGGTAGTTACAGGTTCCCAGCGCAACTTTCGCCAATATTTGGTGTTGCTTTTAGCCACCACGTCTGTGATCAGCGTCATGCTTTTGGCGTTTGTTCCTGTTGTCTTGTTTTTCCTGCTCTCGGTTAATGATTACAATTTCTTTAAGTTACTCAATGTCGTCATTTTTGCCTTAACTGGCGTGATCGGTGTCCAGTTTTTTTACCAAAGCATGAAATCGCTGCATTCTCATTCTCAAGATACAGATAAATCCCGTAATTTGAAGGTTGTGCAAGCTTGGTTATTTCTATACGGCTTTGTTGGCAGTCAGTTGGGTTGGTCACTGCGACCATTTTTTGGTACTCCAGGAAAAGACTTTGCGCTGTTTCGTCCCTTAGAGAGTAATTTCTATGTGCATATTTTTAAAACGCTGACTCACGCTCTAGGATTAAACTAAGCCAAACAATTTCATCATCCAGGAGATACGTTCATGCTAAATAATGTAGCAGAATTGCCGATTACTCCAGCGGAATTAGAGCAAAGCGGGGGTTTAGATCTGAAGGCGGGACTGGTGACAACGGTTTACCGTGGGGTATTTTGGCGAAATCCGCAACAACTGCGATCGCTCCTGTTTATTGAGGTCTTTAGTTTAGGTCTAATTCTGATTTTTGTGATGCCTGTGGGGTTTCTTGCGGTGAAGCGATCAGGGAATTTACCAAGTGATGGGGCGGACATTGCCAATTTATTTCTATTATTTTTGGCGGGATCAGTCTTGATTTTGGCATTGGCAAATATTTGGCTTGTGAATCAGGCAAAACGCTGGAAATCTGTGGCTAAGTTGTTACGCCAAGTGGATAAGTACAATCGTGTAGTTAAATCCCTAGCCATGCTGAATCAACTGAGTCGGACTGAAAAGAATCTGCAAGGGGATAACTCGTTAGCCTGTGAAAAGGTGCTGGGGGCTTTACGGGTAACTAAAAACAGTTTGCTGCAAGCAATTAAGATAGAAATTATTCGCACGAAACAAGGGGTGATGGCACGACCGGATGAATTGATGGTTACATTAGAGAATAATTTAACCAGTTTGGTTGCGGGAGAACTTGATCCGCCAATGGATCAGTATGGTTATTTGCTCGATGAAGCGCTGCAAATTGCGATGAGTGTGGAGCAACAAATGCGAGATTTGTAAGTCGAGATAAAATTATGAAATAAATTTGTTGACTTTACGCGAAAGTAAGTCTTTGAACCCGTTTTCAGTAAGCCCTAATACCTGCCAAGAACTCAAGTTCTTGGCTAAAAGCTCAAGTCGTCTAAAGACGACTCAAACTCTTATCCAGTCAGCCTGAGTATGTCAACCGTGCGATCGCATCGTGTAATTCCTCTTTTGTATAAAGGGTATTGGATTTTACCCGAATTTATTGGCTAAACCCGCTTCTACTACCGAACCCACACTCTAATCCTGGAGAACCGCAGCTACCCGCTTGAAGATTTGAAGCACATCATAAAGCTGGTTACGGCGAGGAAGAAGCGAAAATACATCAGATATATCGTACTCAGGAAATGCTTGTTGGCTTAACTTCAAAAAAGCAAACATCCCCCCATTTGTCACCATACCATAAACGGGTTGATCAGGATGACGGTTCGCCATCATATAAGCCAAAGCTTGGGGAATCGCTAACTCAATATTGAGATCACTGTGTTTAGCTTCTAGTACCACAACCCAAAATTGCTCCAACACGACCAAAAAATCTATCCGTCCCCGCAAAATCTCATCATCAACAACAGTCGTAATTTCAACCGATACTTCTGATCGCAGCTTAAAAGGGAAATCATAAAAACCCGCCAATTCCAGCAAACGAGACACAACAATCAGATTGACCGCTCCCTCGGCTAAGACTCCATCGGCTCGATGATAGCGGTATCTGTCTCTAATCTGGTCTAAGGTAGCTTGCTCCTGTTGGGTGAGTTCAGGCAAGTTCTCAAACCATTCTGTAAAGAATTGTTCATCTTCCGTTCGCCGAAGATTAAACTTGTTATGGACATCGTTTAGGGTTTTAATCGTTTGGGTAATTGCGGTTTGAACCATCTGTCTGGTTTTGTTTCAGTTGTTCTAGTTAATTTTACACTTCATAGGTTAATACCAAGAGGTGTAGGGTGCGTTAGGCGCATAGTTTTTATTCACTTTTATTCCCAACAGAACATCCGTGCGCCGTAACGCACCAACCAAGGTGGTGCTGAGGATTGTTACTCGCGATCGCGTGACACGATAGATTTTAATTTTGACTTATTATTTGCCGCTAACGGCTATTACTAAATAGATTTCAATATTATACAAAATTACGGCTTTGAAGCCAAAAAAGCTAAGCGGGCAAGAAGGTAAAAGAGAAAAGGGCTACGAAAGAATCCTGGGAGCGACACCCACCACTCGTAATCCGATATACTTAAGTCCGTATACGAATTCATTGAAGTAACGAAAGGCACAACGACAGAAATTAGGACGGTTATCCCAACTACCACCGCGTATAATTTTTGAAGTATACTTGTCATTCAGCCAAGCACTACCATCCGTTGGGGCTTTTTCATAACTGTGGTGATAGTCATCTTCGCACCATTCAAATACATTTCCGTGCATATCGTAGAGTCCGAAAGCGTTGGCAGTCTTAAAATATCCAACTGGTGTAGTTTGTTCTCTATATTTTCCTTTGGGACTCTCGCCATAAGTGTAGTTGCCATCATAGTTTACATAATCAGTGGTAATAATCTTGCCAAAATGAAAAGGATTGGTCGTTCCAGCACGACAGGCATATTCCCATTCGGCTTCTGAGGGAAGTCGATACTCTTTTTTTGTCCTTTGACTCAGCCGTACACAAAATTCTTTACTCACCGTTCGCTCATTTTGGTAACTCAGTAGCCAAATGAGCAGCCACACAGTAGTCTGAGTGAGCAATTGCACGATTAAACAGACTACTAGGAGGCAATGAATGAAACCAACCATCTCAGAACGAGTAGACGATCTTCC
>NZ_JAVJQP010000157.1:0-21186 GCF_040218875.1 Coleofasciculus sp. D1-CHI-01 | reverse complement strand
GGCGGTTTTAGCCACAAACGTTGGGGCGGTTTTAGGCACAAACGTAGGGGCGGGTTTAGGGACAACCGTAGGGGCGGGTTTAGGGACAAACGTAGGGGCGGGTTTAGGGACAAACGTAGGGGCGGGTTTAGGGACAAACGTCAGCTCTTGACCGATAAATGAACAACGAAACCCGCCCTCTTGACCGATAAATGAACAACGAAACCCGCCCTCTTGACCGATAAATGAACAACAAAACCCGCCCTCTTGACCGATAATTGAACAACGAAACCCGCCCTCTTGACCGATAATTGAACAACGAAACCCGCCCTCTTGATCGATAATTGAACAAAACGATTTTAAAACTATGTCTAAACGCAAATCTTCTAATTCCTCCCAAAAGCGCGTAGCTTACCAAGAATTTGGTAGTAATTCGGCGGCTACGGAACGTGGAGTGCAAGAACTTCCGCCCAATCAGCAAAACTTGCGCGTTCAAGCCTCTCGCAAGGGGCGCAAGGGTAAAACCGTTACGGTGATTAGTGGTTTTCAATGTAAAGCAGATACCTTAACCCAACTGCTCAAACAGCTTAAAACTAAATGTGGTAGTGGTGGTACGGTTAAAGATGATACCTTAGAAATTCAAGGGGATCATGCTCAGAAATTGCTGGAAATTTTGACGCAATTGGGGTATAAAGCAAAAATTAGTGGCGGTTAGCGGCTTTGTAAAATGTTATAGGCAATATTTTTAATTAGGTGTGGGCGCAAGCCTTGCGCCCCTACATTTGCTATACTATGGAAAACCTTTTATAAAAAAATTACGATGATTGCTCCTCCTCAACATCCCTATCTTACACCTGACCAATACCGGATAATGGAGGAACAGAGTCCAATCAAACATGAATATATTGATGGGCAAATCTATGCTATGGCGGGAGCAAGTGACCCTCATGTTACGATTGATGGAAACCTTTTTGCTCTACTCCGTAGTCATATTCGAGGTTCGGGTTGTCGAGTCTATATTTCCGAATGAATGACGAAAATTTTTGCAAAAACAACATCAATATGATGTTGAAGCGATCACAGACTAAAGTTATTTTTCCGGTAATTACTCTCGCATTGGTTAAAGAATATCTATCTAACCAAAAAACTATTTTTTCCAACTCTGAGATTAAAGCCGCGTATCAGAAAACTGTTAACGATATGATTGATTATTTGCAACATGATTTGCACATAGGGGGTAAGTACTATGATGCCTATCCGTCTAGAAATTTACCCAAATACGGCGTGTTAAGAGTGATTAACAGCGGTGAATATGAATTGATGTTCCCTTATATAAATAATGCTCAATTTTTAGCCCAATGGATTCCTGACAGAATTCAGCAACATATTAGCGATAAACTGGGCGAAATTCCTCTCTTAAGCAATCGGGGAATTCGCTCTGAACTATCATTATACAATCATCAATTTATTAATTTTATAGAAGAGAATGTTTGTCAAAATTCAACCAATTTTGAAATATTCAGCTTTGCCGTTATCAAAGTACATCTTGAAAAATTTTCCTGTAGACTCTATCGAGATACACGCACATCAGCTAATGATAGCGGAGTTGATATATCGACTAATTTTGGTGTTGTTTATCAAATTAAGAAACTTAAGGTTTATAGTAAAGCTGTAGCGGATGATATTTATGCGGAACTTAAGGGGAATTTTGACCGGGAACGATTGAGTGATGGAAACGTGATTTTGATTATCGATGATATCTCGAAAGAGATTAAAAGTTACTTGATTAATATGAAGGTTCAATCGATTACTATTAAGGAAATATTAAAGTTAGCGTCTCAATTTGAAGATATGGAAGATCGGGAAAAGATATTAAGGATAATTTATGAGGAATTTTACCGCGAATATTCGAGTGATCTTGGTTAAATGGGTTGGGAGGTACAGAATTTTAGATGTAGATAGGTAGCTGGTAATGGGTATTTTAACGATTAGGGCGAAGACAGCGCAACTACAAACTCATTTGGGAATGGGGGTTTCGGCGTTTAGGGCGAAGACAGCGCAACGAGGAACGTTAAAAGCCTAAATCGGCTTTGGCTGCATCGGCGGCGGCAAAGACTTCTTCATCTGACTTTTCATCCCAGGAGGGTTCACCAATTTCTGTGTAGAATGTTTGATCGTAGGGACGAGTTCGTACTACAACGGGCATGGGTACGGCATGTCCTAATATTAATGCCTGTTGTTTGGAATCTAATTTAGCTAGCACCGATCGCAAACTTTGTCCCCCGGAAACTCCGGTGAAGATAGCCTCGATGTCTTTGTCATCATTCAGTAAACAGGTAATCCGAGTGCCAACCTGGGACATGACTTCATTATCAATCCCTGATGGACGCTGATCGACAATCAGTAATGTAACGAAATATTTCCGCATCTCGCGGGCGATAATGCCAAAGATGGTTTGACGCACTGTGGCTGAATCCAGGAAACGGTGCGCCTCTTCAATCGTAATCACCAATGGGCGCGGGCGATCGCAGGGATTTTTGCTTTGCAGAAATTTCTCCGCCTTCCGCACATATTTACCATGAATACGGCGTGTCATCACATTCGTGGCTAACATATAGGACAGCATATTCGACTGAGAGCCAAATTCCACCACCACATGTTTCCCTGCATCTAAGGATTGTAAAATCTGGTCAATATAATTTTGAGGACAAGCACTTCGCATGTACTTTAACTCATCTAAACGCAGTAACTTGCGCTGTAATGCCATAATTGAAGACTTATTTCCCCGCTTCTCATCGCAAAATATCTGGATATCCTCATTCGTCATATTCAGGAGTTGCGTAATCCAGGTTTTGCCAAACTCATTGCGAAGAATAATCGCATTTTCCAGACTCGCCTCAGACAGGTTTAACTCCCCGCGCACCAGCATAATATCTTCGACTTCAATTTGATCGAAACTCAGATACATGGTTTGGGCGTCTCGAATTCCTCGGCGTTGGGTAGATTCGGGGTCAAGTGTGTACACTTGGACTTGATTGGGAAACAGTTGGCGTAATCCTTTGACGGTACTAAATTGTTTTCCTTCTGATACGGCTTCCCATCCATATTCGGAGTGCATATCGAAGATTAAATTAACCGCCGCTTGCTTGCGAATAATCCCGGATAATAATAAGCGAGTCAGAAAAGATTTCCCGGTTCCCGATTTGCCAAATATACCGTTACTGCGTTCTACAAACCGATCCAGGTCTAAGCATATTGGCACCTCCATGTCAAGGGGTTGACCCACCGAAAAATTCCGCCGATGGGGATCATCTTCCCAGCCAAACACCGCCCGAAAATCTCGTTCACTGGCATCATAGACTTGGGAGAAGTGACTGGGAATCGTTTTCACGGGGAGTAGTTCCATGTCCTCGCTACTTTGAGGTTGAAATGACGCTAAAGGACTTTTACCATTCAGGTTTAGGTTGGGTGTTTCCCGTTTCCCCTCCGTTGGCGTAAACATCAGCATTGGGGTTAAATTGATCGTCCCAAACGTGCCACTTCCGGCGAGAACCTCGCGCAAAAAGTTATCCTCAGGATGGGGGGGATTCGCCCAAATCCTTTGACTGGAGGTTCCTAGCGCCACATCCGTCAGCATACAGAAAAAGCGCGATCGCACCCCTTGAACCACCAGAAACTTACCCACGCGCATATCTTCGACGGAGACATCCGCCTCCAATCGCACTTCCAATCCGCCAGAGAGAGAACCTTGAATGACTGAACCTAAGCGTTTATCTACATCCATCACTGCTAGGGTTTGAACGAAGCCAAGCCTATCTTATCGTTCTCTTCTGGGTTATTGGGCGTTTTCCTTGGATTTAATGGGTAAATTAGCAATATTGTTAAGAAAACCGGATTACTCACGATTTGTTTGGTTAGTATTCTCTTTTGTTTCGTCCTTATCTCGTCACCCAAATGATGCACCCTATAGCAGTTGGATCAATGGCGTAGCTGTAAACCTGTTCCTTCCCGGCGATTGCGGAGATCATAGTAAATGAGCGCTTTAATAATCTGCCAAAATGGCATGACTAAAAGATTAAACAAGGCAATTCCAATGAATATTACTAGAATTAACACACCTAGGCTAGAAACTAACGCCTCTGGCATTATCCCTTCTGGAGAGGGGATCAATAAGCTTGATAAGCTGGGTAGCATGATCGATATAGCCAGCAATGTAGGAATGAAAGCCAGTATGGCTATAGGAATTGTGATTAGAGTCGCAACGGTAATTATCCCCATAATATTGGGAATAAATCCCTTGGTTAACTCCCAACTGCGGTTAATAGCAGTTTTTGGCTTTATATTCCCTTCTACGGCTAACGGTAACTCAGTAATAAAGAAGTGGGCATAGACCCAGAGGTAAATGCCGAGAGTAACTAAGTTAATGATAGGTTCTAGAATTGATGCTATTACCACGACAATTCCTGAAACTATCGACAAACCAAAATTTACTGCAAAAGCAATCAAAGCAATTAAAAATTGCGCTATCCAAAAATCCCAAATTTTTCGATCAAGCTGACTTTGAATACTCTCGATAGTTTCCGGTTGTTCAGCAAATTCACTGATGGCATGACGTGAAATAATACCCTGGATTTGATATGATTTTGCCCATCCATAAATCGGTACTATTCCCCACAAAAATGCCTGAAACGCCAGACCCAAATATAATTTGAATCGATCGCGATATAAACGGATACCCGCACTAACCACATTCCCTACACTGAGGGGTTTCATGGGTTGGCGAGGTTGGGAATGGCGGGCTTGAGTGTTACGGTGTGGAGTATGATCGCTAGGTTGTCGATTGTGTGAGGAGGTATACCCTCCAATAGAAGCGTGTCGAGGAACTGTGGCAAAATTTGAACCTGGTGGTGGTTCTAAGCCAAGGGATGGGGAACTGGAAGATATATCATTTTCAGCAGCAACATCTGTGGGAGTGTGATGTAGATTTAAATCGGGCTCTGAATCGTGAATATCCGCGACTTGAGGAGGTGAGGATTCTATCTCAAAGCTTTGATTCCAAGCAAAAGAGTCTTGTCCTTGCTGACGCCCATAAACCTGTACTGTTTTAATCGTCTCAACGCCTAGCTTGGTTAAACCCTGACGAATAAAAGAAACCATCGGCTTTTGATTGGGAATTTGCGCTGATTCCACCAATACTTGCAAACAATTGTCCTGGCGATTAACCTTGGCGACGATGTGCTTGGCTCGCAATGAGCGGTTAATCATTGCCGCAATTGCTTTCGGATTACCTTGTTTAGCGAGCTTTAATGTGTTTGGCTCAGCCATAGCCCTGTCTCCAGTTGGGGTAAGTTCGGATTAGATCGAAGTGATCAGCAGACATCAAAGAACCTTCACAAGTTACTCTAAATTTCGCGGCTGCTTTTATGCAAAATGCCCCTTTTTGTGATATTTTTTTACATTTCCCAATAAAACGTCAGACAAATAGACTTGCCAATTTCTGGCTACAGATGGTAAGGAAACAGGGAATCGGGATTTCAAGATTAGAACTGAAATCCGAGTAAATTCCAGTACGCCAACACGCCGATGAAAATGAAAGTAGTTAATGTGATCAGAGAATAATGCGATCGCGCCCCAAACGACCAATCGTGATTTTTCCAGGCTAACACGGTAAAAGCCAGTAATCCTAAGCTAGCCAAAGCCGTTAACACAGGAAGACACAAGAATGCGATCGCGACAGGGAGAACGCCATAGATTAACTTCCAGACGCCGATTAGCCAGAGTGACAGAGGTAAGCCAATCAGGAAGACTAGATTTAAAGTCGCGATCGCTCCCGCTAATAGCCATGCTGAGTTATACTGCTGTTTATCCGAAGTATGCTGGCCTCGCCACCATTGAATTAAGGGTTGTACGATTCCCCTCATCACCTTTTTTAATGTGAATATGTTTGAATGATCCTGCTAGTTTTGCCAACGTATGGCGGGGATATTCCATATCTCGATAAGTTCCCGTAAACCGCTCCAGTTCTACCTGGGAAGGGTCAAGGGATTGAACGGGGGTAGAATTTTGATCAACTGGAAAATAATAATCAAAAAACTGGGTAAGGAATTTACTATGAATTCCGCTAAAACTATTAGAGGCAATAAAAATACCAATATTTTGGTCAGGCATTAACGTCAGCGAACTCGAATACCCCCGTAAACTACCTAAATGCCCGATCGCACGAATATTGTTAACCAGACGTTCCCGAAACCCGTAGCTGGTTCCCGGTAATTTTGGGTGAGATTTAAAGTGTGTCTGGTGCATGAGTTTCGCCGTATCCGCCTCTAAGATACGCTGGTTTTGATAACGCCCCTGTTGCAAGTGAGCAATCATAAAATGCGCCATATCCGTGGCGGTGGCACTGAGGGAGGCGGCGGGTGCAATATTAAGGTAGAGGTAGGGAACCGCTTTGTAGTTACCTTTGTGATACTGATAGCCAACTGCCAAATCATCTGCTAAATCCGGTGGTGGAGGTTGAGCAAAGCTGCTGCGCTGCATATCTAGGGGTTGTAAAATATTGGCGTTGATATAGTCCTGATAAGGACGACCTGATATCTGTTCGACCAAGTAACCCAATAACGCGATCGCATGGTTGGAATAGCTGTAAAATCTTCCCGGTTGCCAGACAATTGGCGGCATCCAATTCTTTTTTCACGCTACACATAAACCGTTATTCCTCCTGATCAACTCAACTTTACTGGGAACAAATTGCCCAATTCGTTTCCATCTGTAGTCACAAACGGAAATATTTTTGGTCTTTTTGGTATCGGTGAATCCGCTAACGTAGCCGATGTAGACAATCCCTGCTTTTTCTGCTCTTACCAAATCACCAATCCTCACTCCAAAAGGGGTAATCGTTCCACCCTTACGCTTCCTTACCCCCGATTTATCCGGTACTTCAAAGTGTAATTGGCGGCGGAAAAATCCATACTCTTTCCCCCGCTTCACCGCACCGGGGCGGGTGATGATTTTAAACGGGGAGGGGGTCACGTTAACGCTACCCTTGTGGGTATAACCGTGGGAGTTAGAGCCAGTAAACGGAACATACTTGATGAAATACCCACAAGCCAACGTCACTCCATCAACCGCGTGAGTTTCCGGTTTAGCTATGGACTTGTTAGCCTTATCTTTCTCTAACCCTAGTTGGGTTCGGAGTTGGGATGTACCGTTCCCATCCTTCTGCCAACCTTCGCGGACATAGACAGGGGCAATTTTTTCCATCTGGGATATTGCCCAATTTTGACCCGTCATCACCGGGGAGAAGCCCTTACCCGACTTGGCACGTTTGCGTTGGGAAAGATCCACATCGGCTCTGACCCGTTCATACCCAATCGCCGTCACCGGGAAGATAGCCGCTAATTCGGTAACTGTCCGTAATTCCAACTGTCGGGAGGCTTTAATGGATGGGGGGAGTTTGCACTGTTTGCGATTGTCAAACCTGCACTGCCGATGGTTCCGTTGCTTGAATGGGACATCCCGGTTAATCCGCCGAGACCGTCGTGACCGTCGCAGCATGGCGCGGGTCTCCATCCGTTTCTTGACCCGCCCAAAAGGGAGGATCAGGTGTAGTTGTAGCAGGGTGCATTTAGCCGACTGGACACCGACACCGGAGTAGGACTTACCCGGCCGGATCGACTCCAACAGTAATTGGTTGTACTTCCTCTGCCAATGCATGACTTCCTGGCAGGTTCCCTCTGCCAATCCTTAACCTCAACGAAGTAGGTTAGGGTTCATGAAACCACTTCTAACTCATCTTCCCGGAAGTGACCGCGAAACTTTTTATCAAATTTAACCTGAATCGGTAAGTTAGCGCTCACGGGTCGCCCTTGCCATTCTGTAACGATAGCAATGACTTCGCCTTCCATACCCTTGATATCAAACGGCTCATTCCGGTGGGCAGGATTGTGGTAAACAATAACAGATGTCTTAACTCGAACGCGATCGCCAACTTTCATACAAAAAGCTCGTTTTCTCTCCAACAGCCTACATCTTGCCAGAAATTACTCTGGCAATCCTAAACCATTCTTACACAGCAAGGTTCTTTCCTAGAGATTAGTTTGGCAACTGATCAAAAACGGTGCTGATTTTCCAGCACCGTTTCCAGACCTGTAGCCACCTCAACCGCAGCCAATTCTTATGTTTACGCCGCCACAGATGCTTGAGGACGAGCAAAAATCATCCGTCCAGCAGATGTCTGTAAAGCCGAAGTGACCACAACTCGCATTTCAGCGCCGAGGTGGTTACGTCCTTCTTCCACAACCACCATCGTACCATCGTCTAGATAACCTACGCCTTGAGAGGGTTCTTTCCCCTCCTTGAGGATTTTCAGTTCCAGGCTATCACCCGGCAGATAAATTGGACGTACAGCGTGAGCCAGGTCATTGACATTTAGTACCGGGACTTTTTGCAAATTAGCCACTTTACTCAGATTGTAGTCATTCGTCAAAAGCGTGCCATTAATTTCCTGAGTCAACCGAACCAATTTGGCATCCACCGTCTGAATATCCTCATAATCAGCCGGGTGAATAATCAGGCGTTCCGGATAAGCGGTTTGCATAGCTTTGAGAATATCTAACCCACGCCGTCCCCGAATCCGCTTTTGATCATTCGCTGCATCGGCTAACTGCTGTAACTCTTGCAACACAAACTGGGGGATGAGGAGTTGACCCTCGACAAACCCTGTATTCAACAGTTCCTCAATGCGACCATCGATAATACAACTGGTGTCGAGTACCTTACTCGTCGCTGGTTTGAGCGTCCCTTCTGCTACTAACATCGTGTCCAAGCTGTTTGGATTAATCAGTCGCAAAAAAGTCCGACCGTGGGTATCTGCCAGACTGATTCCCAGAAAGGCAAACATCACACTGCCCAAAATTGCCGCCAGGGGCTTGATAAAGGCAAACTCCGAGGGAAAAGGTAGAAAGAAAATCGGGGCTAGCATTAAATTCGCTAACAGCAGCCCCAGCACCAAACCGACTGCCCGGGTTAAAATTACCTCAATTGGCAGTTGGCGTACCTGCTTTTCCAAACGACGATAGGTCACCTGCACCGTTAACCCAACCGCAAAACCGATAATGGCAGTAAAACTGGCTAAAATCCAGCGCAGCGCCTCCAGATTGGTAATCTGTTCTTGCACGGAAGGCGGAAGCAGTTCAACAATGTCGAACCCTACACCTGCTCCTCCTAGGATGAATAAAAGAATAATGACAAAATCAAGCATGGTTCCAATCCAAGTGGTTTATATGGCAAATCTTTCGATTCTATTCAAGATTTATAATGATAGAGGTTAATCACTCCAGATTTTTTCTAAAAATACCTTGAAATAATAACTCTGTCAGCATAAATGGTGAGGATTATTAGGGGTCAGGGAACAGGACATTCAGCTTCATAACTCATAATTCGGATATCCTTGGTGGTCATAAATTAAATAACATTTACAAAACGTAATTTTGTTTAGTTTATTTCCATCGATCTACTACTTGCCAATCATACGTTAAAAATTATTCGCCAATTTTCCGCCCAATATGTTAAATTTTTCAAACAAATCTGAGAAAATCATCGAGATAGGAATTGCCCATTCCGCCTACATCCATATCCCCTTCTGCCGACGCCGCTGCTACTACTGTGACTTTCCTGTATCTGTAGTCGGCGATAAAGCCAGGGGTAGCACGTCCGGCACGATTGAGGAATATGTTGAGGTCTTAGCTCAAGAAATTCAAACAACACCAGCCTCGACTTGTTCTCTCTCAACCATTTTCTTTGGTGGTGGCACCCCCTCTCTGTTATCCACTCAACAGTTAAACCGCATTCTGGATACCTTAGCACAGCAGTTTGGCATAGCTACCGATGCTGAGATTTCCATGGAAATAGACCCAGGCACATTCGACCTGTCGCAGATCAAAGGATACCGGGATGCGGGCGTGAATCGAGTGAGCCTGGGAGTTCAAGCCTTTCAGGATGAACTATTGGGCATTTGTGGGCGATCGCACCAGCTTAATCATATCTTCACCGCCGTTGAGTTACTCCGCCAAGTAGAGGTTCCCGACTGGAGTTTAGATTTGATTTCTGGATTACCCACTCAAACCTTAGAACAGTGGCAGGAATCCTTGACAGCCGCTATTCAGCTTGCCCCTACCCATATCTCCTGCTATGACCTAACCATAGAACCCGTCACCGCCTTTGGACGGCAGTACAGCCCCGGCATTTCTCCCTTACCGACTGACGATACCACAGCTCAAATGTATCGCCTTGCCCAGCAACTCCTCACTGATGCCGGGTATGACCATTATGAGATATCCAACTATGCTTTACCCACTCATCAATGCCGACATAATCGGGTGTATTGGGAAAACCGTCCTTTTTATGGATTTGGTATGGGGGCGGCTAGTTATGTCCAGGGGCGGCGGTTTACTCGACCCCGCACCCGGCGAGAGTATTATGCTTGGGTGCGACAGTTCATTGAAGCGAATGGGATCTGGGAAAGTCCAGAACTCTCGGACGTGGATATTTTGTTAGAAACCCTGATGCTAGGACTACGCTTGGCAGAAGGTGTGAGTCTATCTACACTGGTGCAGCAGTTTGGCGAGAAGACTCTCGAACAGATTGGGACAACTTTGCAGCCCTACTACCAGCAAGGCTGGGTAGAAGTTGTAGAACGAGATGGAAAAGCCTGGGATTGGCACAATGCCCAGAAACTACCGATGACTGGGCGGCTGAGATTAAGTGATCCAGACGGGTTTTTGTTTTCTAATCAGATTCTGGCTGATTTGTTTAGTCGCTGTACGTGAGTGAGGGTACAGAAATTTTTCGGCTTATCCCATAGAGAAGTAGTGCCAGTGTGATAAACCCGTAAGGGAAATAGGCTGGGTTACCAATTTGACCTAAGAGTGCCGGAACAGAGGTTTTGCCCAGGTAAGCAGCGTAAAATAGATAGCCTATTGCTACATGACCACACTTGTGTTGCACTAGAGCAAATACGGTGGCAAAGGTAGGACCATAGAGAAAGGCAGCGACAGCAAACAAGATACCTAAGGGAAAAACACTCGTCAAGCTCACCACGGCTAATCCAGCCAGCAGCAACCATTGCAATCGTCGAATCGGTTGGGGATTGACCCAAATGCTCAACGTTAAACGCCCCACGGTTAATCCTCCCCAATAGAGAGAAAGCAGGGTGCCACTCCAAACAACACTCTCACCCAAGCTTCTCAAGTAAGCGCCACTCCAGGTACCGATCGCACTCTCTAACCCGACATAGAGAAAAATCACCACCAGAAAGGGGGTAGCCTGTTTCCAAGGCATGCGATCGCGCTGGGGTTGATAGTTCAAAACATGGGGCGCTCTCCAGGCTAAAGCAACGGAACCCAGCGCCAAAATTGTCACCAGTCCAAACGCCAATCGCCAAGGGAGAAATGTTCCCATCAGAGGCGCACTTAATGCTCCAACTCCAAACGTCGCATTTGCCCAGTTGAGCAGCACAATTCGCCGTTGGGGATGAAGTTCGCCAACTAAGCTGTTGCATTGGAGATTGAGAATTCCGTCTCCAAATCCGATCAGGAGTGCGGCTAGTCCAATCCAGGTAAATGTAGGGGATAGGCAGATAAGAGCGAAGGCTACCGTAACCGTAACAAATGCCAGAGCAAACCACGGATGACGTTCAACTCGCCGCGATGCTAATACCAGTCCGACTAAACTACTGGGCAAAAACGCCGTGTAGAAGAGTCCGATATTCACGGTTTCACCAAATGTTGCCGTCCATTGGGGCAGAAATGCCCCGGGTGCTGCCACAATGATGCCATGTAAAAATAATCCCATAAATCCGGCAGTAGTTAGTCGCAGGGATGCTAATTTTTGAACGGTCATGAATTTTTCGGCATAAAATGGCAGATATATTTGAAGGTTAAACAACAATCCCCGGTCTTCCGACAATTGCCTAACTTATATCATTGGGTTTTTTCAACAACTCCACGCTACTAACGTAGAGCGTGGAGATTGACGGACAAACGTCATTAATGTTGAATACCGCATTGAGCCTAAACCTGGTACAGACTCTTGAATGCTTCCCTAGATGAAAAAAAAGACAACCCTGAAAACACTACTCCATACGACCAGCCATGCTATCTTCTGGCTTTGGAATCTTACCTTTTTGCTGGTCGTTTATTTGGGTCTATTGCCCCTGATTGGGGGTGATTTGGTCGTCGCCATATTGTCTGGTGAGATTGAACTTGAATTCCTCCTCCCCTTGGTCGGTCTTATCGCCGTACCAACCATCTGTACTCTAATTGGAGGGTGGCGTTTGCGCCGACAACCGTTAGAGCTAATGCGTCTATTCTATGGCGTAGAAGCTCCCCTATTTGCCCTATGCCTGGTTCGCTTGTTCCTGCTGCGGGAACTTACCCCCGCTAGTACCTTGATCCTGGGAACAGGAGTGGCGTGCATGCTGGCATTTTTCCTGGAAGTGCTGCGTGGCTATGCTCAACGGAATCAAAAATTAGCATGGCTACAACTGTTCACTCACAGCTTGATGCTGTTGGTTGGTGTATTCACCGGATTATTACTGTTATTCTATGCCGTACCTACAGCGGCGGTTTTAGTTGGTCAGTTCTTTGCCTTTGACTGGGTATACGAACTTTGGTCAATTTTACAGTATGACCCGTCTTTCGCTGTCTGGGGAGTACTTGCGCTTCTACTCTATGGCTTTAGCTGTACCCTATTCTTACCAAGGGAAGAAAATAACCATATCCAGGCGATGTATCGTCACGTCTTTGGTTTACCAGAGTCACTTTGCCTGTTTTTACAAGAGAGTTATAACCAACTGATGTCGCCGTTTTTGTACAACGGTTCGGGTTCAGATATCGAAAAAGCCGAAAAACTCTACGCCGAATTCTTTGACACTCCCATCCAAAAAGCCGAGCGCAAGGCAGTACAACACGCCTTGCAATCCACGGCAATTATAGACCAGGCAAAGGCAGGTGTCCTGAATATTAACCAGAAAAAGGTATGGCTGCGATCGCAACAAGTCGGCGTTACCGAACACGGAGATTGGGCGGAGGTGGAACTCTACGAGGTGTATCAAAATCAAACCAATGATGTAGAGGAAATCCTCTACTACTTTTCTTTACCCGAAAGTGCCACCATTACAGGCGTATGGCTGGGAGATACCGATGAGCGATCGCAACGCTTCCCATTTCAAGTTTCACCACGGGGAGCAGCGCAAAAGGTCTATAATTCCCAGGTGAGGCGATCGCGACCCGTTGATCCGGCATTACTTGAACAGGTAGGACCTCGCCTTTATCGCCTCAGAGCCTTCCCAGTTCCGCCCAAATTATCATTTCGGGAGCAAAGAGACTCAACCGAACGACCAACGCAAATGCATCTGTGGTTAACTTATAACGTGATGCGACAAGCACAGGGATGGGCGCTACCTCGGTTAGCAGAGAAACGGAATATATTCTGGACAAAAGACACCCAACGCTTAGGCAATAAAGGCGCGATCGCAACGTCTGAAGATGAGTGGCTTCCTGAATTTTTACCCGCCACCGATCAGCAGCTGCCAAAAATTCATCAAGTGAATTTCCCACAGGGGTATCAGATTACAGCCAAGCCACTAGCTAGAGAGGATTACGCCTTACCCCAAGGTAAGCGGTTTGCTGTCGTGGTTGATAGTTCGCGCAGCATGTCAGCCCAGGTTAAAGCACTGACAAAAACCTTCAATGGCAAAAACTCCCACCGAAACCACGCTGAAAAACGGTTTTGAGCCATTAGCCGCAAGGCAACTCGTCAAAGGATTGAGTCAACAGATCCAGGGAGATAATCTGGCTCAACTGGATGCCATTCATGCGATCGCCAAAACCTATAAATTGGTGACGCCCTACTCATCAATGATTGTCCTGGTCAATGATCAGCAGCGAGAGGCACTCAAGCAAGCGGAAGCCGAAACTGATCGTTTTGATCGTAAGGTGGAAGATGGACAAGAACAGCTCAATCAGCCGAATAACCCTTTTTCCACCCCTGTGCCTGAACCTGTAAATGGTATGGTTGTTGGTTCACTTGCGATCGCGCTGATCCTATTCCTCAAACGTCAGCAATGGTTGAATAAGAGGGTTAATGATTAGAGGGCGATTTAAAGGTAAATTCTAGATATTTCCGGACAAGTCTTCCTACTCATTCTGATTGAGTGGTCGGCTTGCTAAAGGTTCAACATCCATATTGTCGGCGGTGGCAAATTTTCTCTCCCCACCTCCAAATCCGGAGTCATTGGCGATATGGGCGTATCCAGTATATAGTTTTAGCGATCAGCTTACCTTCATGGGGACAGACCAGGAAGCTGAAACCCAAACTCGTGATACAGATGGATCAAGATGAAATTAAACGATTAGGAGCTTCCCTCAGACAGATCGATCCGGGGATATTAAGCCCAGCGAAAGAGGGGATTACCAAAGTTTGGTATCAAGGAGGTGAGCCTTATTTTGATGTAGTGGTAGAACTTCGCCACGGCAAAATTGAGTGGTTTCAATTTACCTTGCGGGGTAAATCGATCTCCTGGAAACCGGTTTTTTTGGGTTTACAAACGGGAAAAACAAATGAATTACAAACTGATGACCTGACGTTTCATCCAGCCAGCAAATTGATTGAACATAACAACCAAAAAGATCATAAATTTATTGAAGTAGCTGGCGCTATTCTACAAACTCGCGCAGATGAACCTATCTTCAAGCAAATTCTGACATTGTTCGATGCGACTTAGAGCGTCGGGGTAAGCTAAAATCTAACACTGGCATTCTCCCGTTACCTGTTGTCAGTTGCTTATTTCTGTAATAATGACGATCGGTGTAATTCTGTTTAATTAGGAAGAAGGGGGCTGTATGGCTGGTAGTCAGGTTGATGCCGATTTGTGGATAAGCGAGTATATCACGCCTTGGGATATCTATGTTCACGGAATTACCAAGGTTTTAGCTTATAAAAAAACAGCCTATCAGGAAATGTATATTGTGGAAACAGGAGCCTATGGTAAAGCCTTAGTTTTAGACGGCAAATGGCAATCCTGTACAGGGGATGAGTTTATTTACCATGAATCCCTGGTTCACCCCGCTATGATTAGTCACCCTAATCCGCGCAAGGTTCTGGTATTGGGTGGGGGTGAAGGAGCAACGGTACGCGAAATCCTACGCTGGAAAACCGTTGAGCAGGTGATGATGGTGGATATTGATGGTGAGGTTGTGGAGGCTTGCCGACAACACCTGCCAGAAATGCATCAAAATGCCTTTGATGATCCTCGAACTCAACTGGTTATTGGTGACGCTCTCTTAGTTTTAGACAAGATGGAACAACAGTGGGATATTGTCATCTCCGATCTGTCTGATCCGATTGAAGAAGGACCATCCTATAAGCTGTTTACCAAAGAGTTTTTTGAGAAAGTTCAGCGCGTTCTCACACCTAATGGGTTATTAGTCCTACAAGCTGGACCGGTGGGAACGTTCGCGGTCAAAGTCCATGCTCGTCTGGTTAACACTCTAAACTCCGTTTTTCCACATACATACTCCTATTCTTGCTTTACCCCTACCTACGGTGAACCCTGGGGATTTGCGATCGCGTCTGCCCAAGCCATTGATTCTCAACCCAATCCGGCTACCGTTGACCAACACCTGCAAGACAAGACAACGGGGGGCTTACGCCTAATCGACGGTGTGGCGTTATTAGGACTGTTACAAACCCCTGCCTATATCCGTCGTGCGATCGCCTCGGAAACTCAAGTCTATACCTTAAACGAACCGCCAAAATTCTTTGGTAAGGGGGCATTGAATCAATCCGTTACGTAACAATTTGTTACAATAAATGTAACGATTTATTGCAGTCTTAAAAAAAATAGACAGAAAAAAGGAAGACAACAGCGTAAAATTGCCAGTAAAACCAAGTAACTGAAGTTCTCAAGACTTCCAGGGTGCAACTCTCATATTTCCTAGCTGATGCTTTTCCTTGGCAGGCAGATAGCTGCCATAGCTATCGAATGGCTAATATCATAACTAAGCTAACCTGTCAAGGTTTATTGAATCAGTCACCATCCCCGTAATTCTGCCCAGCTACGCCGATCTTCACCCCAGAGACATTGCTCATGCAGCCTAGTGGTCTGCCGTTTCATTCCTTAGCTCTAGAACCAGCAATTGATGCTAATTTTTTAACCGTCGCACCAGATACCCCTCTGGCGGATGTCTTGGCGCTCATGAGTCGATTTCGCAGTTGCAGGTTACCAACTCAGGCGTTAGGAACGGACATGAGTCACATCCCCACGAATCTCCCGCAAATTTCCTGCCTATCTCAGGAAGAAGATGTGGTATTTGGTGTGGCGGATACAGCAGCCCGGTGTGTATTGGTGATGGAGGGAGGGCGACTGGTGGGAGTATTCACCGAGCGCGATATCGTTCGGTTAGCGGCTGCGGGTCTTCCCTTAAGTCAAGTCGATATTGCCCAAATCATGACCCAACCCGCGATTACGCTGCAACCGTCGCCGTCTCACGATATTTTTACCGCATTGGGACTCTTACGCCAGCATCGGATACGTCACCTGCCGATTGTCAATGAGCAAGGGCAACCCATGGGAATTGTCACCCATGAGAGTATTCGCAAAGCTCTGCAACCCGTTAACCTGCTAACGCGATTGCGCTGTGTGCAAGATGTAATGACCACAGCGGTGATTCATTCACCCGTAACTACAGCGGTGCTACAGTTAGCCCAGCTCATGACAGAGCATCAAGTCAGTTGCGTGGTGATTACTCAAGCCAGAGATTCGGAAATTCAGCCTGGGGAACAAGACGCCCTCACGCCAGCCGGATGTTCGGCTCCTTTGACTAAAGCCTCTTGCTCATGTCCAATGCTTTATTCTCAATCCCTGATTCCCGTGGGTATCGTCACGGAACGCGATATTGTGCAGTTTCAGGCACTAGAACTAGATTTATCCCGCCTGAAGGCTCAAGAGGTGATGAGTACACCCCTATTTTGTCTGGGTTCCTCAGATTCCTTGTGGCTAGCCCATGAAAAAATGCAGCAGCATCGGGTGCGACGGTTGGTCGTTCGCGGCAATCAGGGAGAATTAGTGGGAATCGTTTCCCAAACCAGCCTACTGCAAGTGCTTAACCCCGTGGAAATGTATGGGGTAATCGAACTACTGCAACAGGCGGTGGAAGAACGAACCTCGGAATTAGCCCAGACGAATGAACGGCTACGTCATGAAATTGGGGAGCGCCAGCGAGCGGAGTTAGCCCTGCAAAAATCTCATGACCAATTAAAAATTCAAGTTGAACAGCGCACAGCCCAGCTGACTCAAGCCAATGTCCAGCTTCAACAAGATATTCTAGAACGCCAGCGGGTAGAAACAGCCCTGCGGCAAAGTGAAGCCCAGTTGAAAAAACAAACCCGCGAACTCACACGCATGATCCAGCAACTGCATTCTTATCAAAGTCAGTTGATTCAGAGCGAAAAAATGTCGTCTTTGGGACAACTGGTTGCGGGGGTGGCTCACGAAATTAATAATCCGATCAATTTTATTTACGGTAATATTGCTTACGCTTCTCAGTATGTTCAGGACGTGATGGGTCTGCTGGAACTCTATGAGCAGTACTATCCCCAGGCTGTATCCGAAATTCAAGAAACGACCGAGGACATTGACTTAGAGTTTGTCAAAACGGACTTGCCTAAACTGATTAACTCGATGAAACTGGGTGCCGATCGCATTCGCAACTTGGTGCTGTCGTTGCGAAATTTCTCCCGCTTGGATCAAGCGGAAATGAAATCAGTGGATTTGCATGAGGGGTTAGACAATACGTTGTTGATTCTACAAAATCAGCTTAAAGCGACGTCCGGTCTAGTTGAAGTGCAGTTGGTGAAGGACTATGGGGATTTACCCTTGGTGGAATGTTATCCGGGGCAACTCAACCAAGTGTTTATGAATCTACTGAGTAATGCCATTGATGCGCTCGAAGAGTTGAGACAGTTAAATTCTCAAGCCCAGTTGTCTAATGGAAAATCCTCTAGTCCTTATCCCACGATTGTGATTCAGACCGCAATTAAAGACGTGAAGCGTCCTAAATCCCAGGCAAAAACATTGTTGGTGAATCAATGGGTGGTGGTTCGCATTACGGATAATGGGTCGGGGATGACTGAGATGGTGCGTCAGCGTCTATTTGATCCGTTTTTCACCACTAAACCTGTCGGAAAAGGCACGGGTTTGGGTTTGTCGATTAGCTATCAGATTGTCGTGGAAAAACATGGGGGATATCTTCAGTGTAATTCTGAACCGGGGCAAGGTAGTGAGTTTGTGATTGAAATTCCGCTGCGACAGCATCATCAGGCATCGGTGATCTTTTCCCAGTAGAAACGGGGGGAGCTGGGGGAGCCATGTAGACGTAGCATGCTACGTCTGGAAACTGGGAAAGCTAAGGCACTCTGAAAAGGAAGGTTGTACAATTAGAGGCAGCAACTCAGAACAAATGGCGAGTTGCGATCGCGCTTGTCAACCCCTGCAAAAACTACCCGTTTCCAAGACCATGAGTTTATCATTAAAGCAGCTAACCGTTTATCTGACCTTGCTAGGCTTAGGCGGTGGAGCAGGGGTTTTAGGCAGTCGCTACCTTATGGCTGAACCCCAAGGGGTCAATCCTCCAGAAGCGGTGCCGGCGGTATTGGAACCCTTAGCCCCAAGACGCTCCAATCGTCCAGCTCCCGGCAATCTCAACTTTATTGCCCAAGCCGTCGAGCAAGTTGGACCGGCGGTGGTGAGAATTGATGCGGCGCGTCAGGTCAGCCAAGAGGTTCCTGAACCGTTTAGAAATCCCTTCTTCCGCCGCTTTTTTGGCAATGAGATGCCAGTTCCTGAACCTCGCGTGGAACGGGGAACGGGATCGGGTTTTATTCTGGAGTCAGATGGGCAGATTATTACCAATGCTCATGTGATCGACGGGGCGGATATCGTCAAGGTTACGCTCAAGGATGGGCGGACGTTAGAGGGTCGGGTATTAGGGGCAGATCCGGTAACCGATGTGGCGATTATTAAAATTGAGGCAGAAGATTTGCCCACTGTCCGCTTGGGTAAAGCCGATGAGTTAATTCCTGGGGAGTGGGCGATCGCGATCGGTAATCCTCTGGGTTTGGATAATACAGTAACCGTTGGTATCATTAGCGCTTTGGGGCGATCCAGTTCTCAGGTTGGTGTTCCGGAAAAACGAGTTAGTTTTATCCAAACCGACGCAGCAATTAATCCTGGGAATTCCGGCGGACCCTTATTAAACGCCAATGGTGAAGTCATTGGAATTAATACAGCGATTCGCGCCAACGCTCAAGGATTAGGCTTTGCCATTCCCATTGAAACCGCTCAACGCATTGCTGAACAGCTTTTTGAAAAAGGTCGGGTTGACCATCCTTATCTGGGAATTCAGATGGTTACACTGACTCCAGAGTTACGCAAAGAAATTAATCAGGATCAAGATGCGGGTTTAAAAGTGACTCAAGATCAGGGCGTCTTAATCGTCCGCGTCGTTCCTAATTCCCCAGCTCAACAAGCGGGTCTTGAACCGGGTGATATTATTCAAAAAGTTGGCGGAAAACTGATTAAAACGGCTTCGGATGTACAAGAAGAAGTAGAAGCGAGTGAAGTGGGCGCGAATCTCGATATTGAAGTGAATCGTCAGGGGAAAACGAAAACGATTCTCGTGAAACCGGGAGCGTTTCCGGTCAATCAATTAGAATGAACGTAATTGCGGCATTCCCCGACTTCAACGACAGTAAGTCGGGGAAGGATAGCAGAAAAACTAGGAATTAAATATTCCGCAGTTTGTTAAAATTTTATGGTAAAATATAGGCATGAAAACACGTAGAGTGACCTATATAATTTATCCAAACAAGGCTCAATGTGACCAGCTTCATTAGGCTAGAAAAATGCACTGCGAACTCTATAACGCGGCAATTGCTAACCGGAGGACGCAGTACAAGCGTTTTGGTCATTCTGTTGACTATTTTGAGCAACAGAATTGTTTACCTGATTTCAAGAAAGTTTGGATTGAGTATGCCGAATTAGGTTCTCATACGTTACAAGCTACATTAAAGCGGGTTGATTTTAGCTATAAACGATTTTTTAAAGGATTGGACAAGTATCCCAGGGTCAAAGCCAAGGGGCGGTATAGTGGCTGGACATATCCAGACAAAGCAGGTTGGAAGGCTTTATCTAACGGTAAAAACGGTTACTTGGAACTGAGAGACCTTGGTTTAAAGATTCAAATGCGGGGGCAAGCTAGGACTTGGGGAACTCCAACAACCTGCACAATCTTTTTCAGGAATGGTTTGTGGTATGCGTCAATCACCGTGCAGTGCAACCCAACCCGTCAAACAGGTACGGGTTCAATCGGAATCGACCTTGGCTGTAAAGACGCGGTGACGCTTTCAACTGGCGAGAAAATTGCTAAACCAGATTTTATTCAGGAGGGACACAAAAAGGTTAAAGTCGCCTCAAAACAATTAAGACGCAAGAGACCGCCTAATAGGAATAAGAAGGTCAAGGGGTCGAGGCGATGGAAAAAAGAACGTAAACGGATCTCTAAACTGAGCGAGCAAAATAGCCCGACAACGGGAAGATTGGCTGCACAAAGTAACCAGTGATATAGTGAGCGGTAATAGCCTAATCGGTGGTGAGCAGTTAAACGTCAAGGGTATGACTCGGAAGGCAAAGAAGGGTAAGCGTCAGAAACAGAAAGCCGGATTAAATCGGTCTATTCTTGACGTTGGGTTTGGTATAGTCGGTGATTTATTAACTTACAAATCTGCTGAGGCAGGTGGGTTTTATGTTAATTCCCAACATTTAGCACATCGTTGAGTAGGCTTGAGTGTCCTAGTTGGTGACTCAACATAAAACCCACCTGCCTCAGCAGATTTGTAGGTTAATAAATCACCGACTACACCAAACCCAACGTCAAGAATAGACCGATTTAACCCGGCTTTCTGTTTCTTGCGCTTGCCCTACTTTGCTTTCCGAGTCATACCCTTAACGTTTAACTGCTCTCCACCGATTAGACTATTACCGCTCACTATATCGCTGGTTACTTTGTGCAGCCAATCTTCCCGTTGTCGGGCTATCTTGCTCTGAAGTTTAGAGATACGCCTGCGTTCCTTTTTCCATCGTCTCGATCC
>NZ_JAVJQP010000155.1:0-61005 GCF_040218875.1 Coleofasciculus sp. D1-CHI-01 | reverse complement strand
TGGGCAATGGTTTCAAGCCTCTGTCGAGGGAAAATTTGGCGCTGGCGGAGGCACAAATTCCAGGGTTTTGACGGTTATGATGTAAAAACCTTGCACTTGTTGGGTAGGAAAATGGCTTAAAACCCTTATCTGGTCTAGCTTCCACACTCATGCAGCAAGCCCTAATTATCAATCACTGCCTTAAATACGGCATAAGTACGATTGTTTTAGGCTGGAATGAAGGATTTAAGAACAACGCCAATATAGGTAGATTGAATAATCAGAAATTTGTTCAAATACCCCTAGGCAAACTTAAAGACCGATTGCAGCAACTGTGTGAAATTTACGGCATTCGCTTAGAAGTAACAGAAGAAGCCTACACCAGCAAAGCTAGCTATCTTGATGGAGACTCCCTGCCTAAGTTTGGCGAAAAGCCAGACGGGTGGAAAGCATCAGGAAGACGGGTAAAACGTGGTTTATATCGCAGCAGTGATGGCTCGATTGTCAATGCTGATTTAAACGGTAGTGCCAATATTTTAAGAAAAGTAGCCAGCAAGTTAGGCATTGACCTAAACCGACTGAGTAGACGGTGTTTGACGACCGTAGCGAGAGTTAGATTGTGGGAATTGCCACAGTCTACTCTGTCAGCAGAATCCCCGTGTATGCGAGACCGGGGAGTGTCAACTCTCTTGTCTCCCGGAACAGAATACCGGGAAATCCACACTGGTTAGTTAACAGAAGCTAAGCTAATCTAACCATTATTAGCCATCCACACTGAGTTAGGGTTATGCTTTATAGGTTGAGATAAGGCATGATGGGAAAAATGCCGCTGCTTCTCTATTTGAAGCTTCAGGTGTGGAAATTGCGATCGCGTGAGTGAGAAAGATCCGAACTTAAACCCATGCTGGGGTTTGTTACTCTAGCTTTGAGGTAGAGACCTATTAGCCCAGTTTATAAATTAAATCCTTGGAGTAGAGGAGAAACCCTTCATGGCTGCAACTGACTTTAAAGACTACTATGCCGTCCTAGGAGTGAGCAAGACGGCTAGTGCGGATGAAATTAAAAAGAGTTTTCGACGTCTGGCGCGGAAATACCATCCAGACATGAACCCGGGTGACAAACAAGCCGAGGCTCGATTTAAAGAAGTTAACGAAGCCTACGAAGTCTTGTCTGACCCCGAAAAACGCAAGAAATACGATCAGTTTGGTCAGTACTGGAAGCAAGCCGGAGTTGGTGGATACCCTGGAGCTGGGGGGGCTAATGTTGATTTCGGTAATTTTGATTTTGGTCAATACGGTAGTTTCGACGAGTTTATTAACGAACTTCTAGGGCGCTTTAATACAGCCGCTACAGGAACCTCAGGAGGGACGGGAAGTCGTCGAACCTACACCTATCGCTCTACTCCAGGCGGCGCAACGGGGGCTGGCTTTAATGACTTTACCAGTGGCTTTGGTGGCTTTAATGATTTCGCTGGCTATGAAAGTGGCAAAGCAGCAGGAGCAGGAGCTGATCGGGAAGCTACAATTACATTGAGCTGGTCTGACGCCTTCCGGGGTACGCAAAAACGGATTAATTTGGGTAGTGAAGTCATCGAAGTGCGGATTCCGCCCGGTGCTAAACCAGGAAGTCGGATTCGGGTTCGAGGTAAGGGTCAAGTGAGCCAATACAACCAGCAACGGGGTGATTTGTACTTAATTGTAGACCTGAAACCTCATGCCTTTTTCCAGTTCGAGGGTGATAACCTCTTGTGTGAAGTGCCAGTGATGCCCGATGAGGCAGTCTTGGGTGCCACGATTGAGGTGCCGACTCCGGATGGTAAAGTGAGTGTCAATGTGCCAGCCGGGATACGCTCAGGTCAATCATTACGGTTGCGCGGTAAAGGCTGGACTCAACCGAAAGGTGGACGCGGTGATCAACTGGTGCGGATTGTCATTGCTACACCAAAAGATATCACGCCAGTTGAGCGGGAGTACTATGAAAAAATCCGGGCAAGCCGTCATTTCGATCCCCGCAGCTATTTGTCTCAGGTACGTCTTTAGAGCGATGTGGGGGAGTTGTAAGGTTTAACCCCTCGCTTCTTCGCTTGTCGGGCATAGCGCGTGAGTTTTCTTCCTGGACTTCGCCTCTAACGTGAACATCTCCCCCATCTCCGGATTTTTCCCAGACAAGGGTAACTGTTTAGACAGATATGATATAATTAAAGTTTTTAGTGTACAGGACTGTCGGGTGCATCCCTTTGGGGCTTAGTAAAGATAAATAAACTTAACCGGATAGTAAATCAAAATACGTAACGGCTTTATAACGTTTTTTAAACTTATTCATGGATTCCGTCACAGTAATGGGAATTTGTATTAGCTTATGATTAGATAGCCCAAAAACTGTATGCATTGTCATATCATGTCTAATTGAACCTGTGAATGAGAAACGGACGC
Source organism: Coleofasciculus sp. D1-CHI-01 (assembly GCF_040218875.1). Taxonomy (NCBI): domain Bacteria; kingdom Bacillati; phylum Cyanobacteriota; class Cyanophyceae; order Coleofasciculales; family Coleofasciculaceae; genus Coleofasciculus; species Coleofasciculus sp. D1-CHI-01. The sequence goes on along the minus strand of NZ_JAVJQP010000155.1, from coordinate 58,594 downwards.
AGGGATCTGGAGAGACGGAAACAAGCCGTGTTTTTTTATTGGCAAAGTTTGACATGATATAATCACCAAGTTCAGTGCGTCTGGGAAAAAGAAAAAGTAGAGATGAACGGCGAGCGATAAGCAGGTAAGAGCAATCGCTGCGCTTTAGCTTCTCTGAAGACAGGGGAAAAGGGTTTCGGAGCTAGTCTAGAATTTGACATGGGTGAAGGAGGCTAACTCTTGTCTAAATCTCCCGTCAAAGTTAAATATTTTTTACAGCCATTCCTCTAAAGGTGAAAAAATAAATAATAATTTGAGGGTTATGATCGAGAAAATGCCTCAATTGATGATCATCGAATTGGCATGAGTCAACTTATGAAAAGATTTGATTTAAAAAAGTCCCAATGGATGAACATTGCGAAAAAGAATGATCAGCCTGGAAAATTATCATGGACAGGCAATAGTCCGGAGCAACTAAAATGGATGCGGATATTGTATGAAACACTTCCCTGCATTTATTTCACCCTGAATTTTGATGGGGTGATTTTGGATGTAAGTCAGTTCGGTGCAGCCTATTTTGGGTATGATTTTTGGGAGTTAGTTCAAAAGCCAATTCATCGGCTTTTTGATCCAGAAAGCCAATACCGATATCAAGCCCTATTGACTCATCTAAGCCAGCATCCGACTGAAATTCATCACTGGGAAACTCGGTTCATTGGTAAAGATGGTAGGATAGTCTGGCTTAAGGCAAGAATTCGTTTGATTCCGATAACTGCCTCAAATTCGGTGATCAGCTTAGTTTGTGAACAGATGAGGACAGCTAAATCACAAGCGTCGCCCCCAACTCCTGATCGCAATAATAATGAAGCTGTTTTAATCACCAATGACAGCGGTGATTTTACCTATATTTGTCCTAATATAACCTCTATTTTTGGTTATTCTTTGTCGGAAGTCCGCGCTCTGGGTAATATTACTCACCTGCTGGGCAACTTACCCTGGAATTGGCAAGCTTTAGCTGTCGCGGGAAATGTTCGTAATGTTGAAGTAGAAATTACCGATAAGACAGGCAAACCCCGTACTGTATTGGTTAATGTTAAGCCAGTTTCGATCCAGGGAGGAACAATACTTTATCGCTTGCGTGATAGCACGAATCGCCAGTTCGTTGCAGACAAATGGCAACCCGATGCTGATCGGTTAGCACCTAGCCTAGCCGATCCAACAACGAACCAACTAAGTAAGACTAACTACACCCAAGACATTCTGCAAGAGAGTGAAGACCGATTCCGCACGATGGCAGATAATGCCCCTGTGCTGTTATGGATGTCCGGTACAGATGGGTTATGTACGTTTTTTAATCAGGGCTGGTTGCGGTTTACTGGACGCACTCTGGAACAAGAACTGGGTAATGGTTGGGCTGAGGGGGTGCATTCTGACGACTTATCATCTTGTTTAGAGACGTATCAGCAGGCGTTTAATGCTCGTCAAGCTTTTTGTATGGAATATCGCTTGCGACGAGCCGATCAAGAATATCGCTGGATTTTAGATACAGGAACGCCTCGATTTACTCCTAGTGGTCAGTTTTTAGGGTATATCGGCTCTTGCATCGATATTACCGATCGCAAGCAAACCGAAACAGCCGTGCAACAGCAATATCTGCGGGAACGGTTAATTGGGGCGATCGCGCAACGGATTCACTATTCCTTAGACTTAGACGAGATTCTGAACACCACCGTCGCCGAAGTGCGGCAAATTTTGATGTGCGATCGCGTGCTAGTCTTTCGCCTCTATGGAGATGGGAGTGGTGTCGTGGAAGTCGAATCCGTTGACGTGAACTCGAAGCCGATTTCCGGAACCGTGATCAACGATCGCTACTTTGCCGAAGACTATATCCACCTTTACCAAAAAGGGCGTGTCCAATGCGTCGAAGATATTTATAACGCTGGGTTAACTGACTGTCATATTGAATTATTAGCTCAATTCCAAGTGAGAGCCAACCTAGTTATCCCCATCGTCCATGAGGAGCGCTTATGGGGATTGCTGGTAGCTCAACAGTGCCAAACCCCCCGAAAATGGCAACCTGGGGAAATCGAGTTGCTGCAAACGCTCTCCACCCATACCGCCATTGCCATTCAACAATCGGAACTCTATCAGCAAGCCCAAACCGAAATCCACCAACGCCAACAAGCCGAAGCAACCCTGCGACAACAAGTTCAGCGAGAGCAGTTAGTCGGGGCGATTACTCAACACATCCGTCAATCGCTGAATTTAGAGGACATTCTCGAACGCACCGTGGCGCAAGTGCGACAGGTTCTGCAAACCGATCGGGTGATTATTTTGCGCTTCAATCCCGACTGGAGTGGTGAGGTGGTGGTTGAATCCGTAGACTCGCGCTGGTGTTCGATTTTAGGCAACCATATATACGACGCCTGTTTTGAGAAAACCTACCTCTCGCTCTACCAACAAGGTCGAGTCAGAACCCTAGATGATATCTATGCCGGTAATCTGAGCCAATGTTATATTGACTTACTCGCCAAGTTCCAGGTACGGGCTAACCTAGTTGTGCCAATTGTCCACAGTAACAAACCCCTACCTACCCCACAGTCCCAAGCTGATGTCGAAACACCCAGCCAAAGCCCAACCCGCTTGTGGGGACTACTGATTGCCCATCACTGTAGCCAACCCCGGAACTGGCAGTCATTTGAGATTGACTTACTCGACGGGTTAGCCTCTCAGGTGGCTATTGCCATTCAACAAAGCCAACTCTACGAACAGGCAACATCTCTGTTCTGGCGAGAGCGAGTCCTCAATCAAGTGACTCAAGCCATCCGCCGTTCGTTGGACGTAACCACGGTTTTTGAGACAGCCGTCCAAGAGATTGGCGAACTCTTACCCGTGGATCGGGCGGAAATTGTCCAATATTTGCCGGAACGCCAGTCTTGGTTATCGGTGGCAGACTATCGCCGCTCTCTAGAGGATAGGAGTACACTGGGACAAGAAATTCCGGATCAAAATCATCCTTGGGCTGAACGACTCAAGCAATTAGAAATTATTCGCATCGAGGATACGAGTACATTTAACCAAGGTTTAGCGCAAGACTTTCCAGGAGCTTGGTTATGGGTTCCCTTGCACTTTAATTCTCAGATATTAGGGAGTTTAACTTTAGGCAAAACCAATCATCCCTACTTCTGGCAAGACTCAGAGGTGGAATTAATCGTCGCCATTGCCGACCAAGTCGCGATCGCGATCGGTCAAAGTCAACTGTACCATCAGGCTCAGTATCACCTCAAACGAGAACAAGCGATCAATCATCTAACTCATGGGATTCGTTGTTCGCTCGACTTACAAACGATTTTTTCTACCGCCACCCAGGAAATTGAGAGCCTTTTGCAAGTGGATCGCGCTCAAATTATCCAACATAAGCCCGAACGCCAACTCTGGGTGAATGTAGCCGAGTCCTGTCGGGGTGACTGTTTGCCCAAAGCCTTGGGTGTAGAAATTCCTGATGCTAATAATCCCCTGGCTGAACGAATCAAACGCTTAGAAGTGGTGCGGATTCAAGATACCCGGTGTTTGGCAGACGCCACCAATACAGGCGTCGCGCAACAGTTTCCGGGGGCGTGGTTGTTGGTTCCCCTGCACTGTGGTAACTCGGTTTGGGGCGCTCTAGGGCTGATGATGGATAATCGAGCCTACAATTGGCAAGACGCCGAGGTCGAGTTGATTTGTACCATCGCCGATCAATTAGCGATCGCACTCCAACAAGCGGAACTCTACAAGCAAAGTCGCAAGGCGGAAGCCAAAGCCTTAACCCACGCCCAACAGCTTGAGCAAACTGTTGCCAAACTCCAGAAAACCCAAGCCCAGTTGGTGCAAAGTGAAAAAATGTCCAGTTTAGGGCAGTTAGTCGCCGGAGTTGCCCATGAAATCAATAATCCAGTTAACTTTATTTATGGTAATTTAGTCCATGCCAGTGACTATGCTACTGATCTTTTAGGGTTAATCGAACTCTATCAACAGCAATATCCCCAGAACACACCCGAAATCCAGTCTGAAATGGACGCGATCGATCTGGAATTTTTGATAGAAGACTTGCCTAAACTGCTGGATTCGATGAAAGTCGGAGCAGAACGGATCTGTGAAATTGTCTACTCCCTGCGGAATTTTTCTCGTATCGCCGAAGCGGAAATGAAAGCCGTAGATATTCATGAGGGGATTAATAGCACCCTGATGATTCTGCGAAACCGACTCAAAGCACGAGGCGAGAATCCGGGTATTCAGGTGATTAAAGAGTATGGTGAACTGCCGCAGGTTGAATGTTATGCTGGACAAATCAATCAAGTGTTTATGAATTTGTTAGTCAATGCCATTGATGCCATTGATGAGCAAAACAAAAAGCGGTCATTAGACGAACTTAAAGCTAACCCTAGCACAATTCGAGTGCAAACTGAAATTGTAGATAACCAAGAGGTAGCGATCCGAATTATCGATAATGGTTCCGGAATGACACAGGACGTTCAGCAACAACTCTTCCATCCCTTCTTTACCACTAAACCGGTGGGGACGGGGACAGGTTTAGGATTATCAATTAGCTATCAAATCGTTGTTGAAAAACATGGAGGTCAGCTTTTCTGCCACAGTAATTTAGGACAGGGAACCGAGTTTGTTCTCCAAATTCCAGTGCGTCAACATCTGGGGAAAGGATAGAAGGGAAGATGGGGGAGATGGGGGAGATGGGGGAGATGGGGGAGATAGGGAAGCTGGGGGAGATGGGGAAGCTGGGGAAGCTGGGGAAGATGGGGGAGATGGGGGAGATGGGGGAGATGGGGGAGATGGGGAAGATGGGGGAGATGGGGGAGCAAGGGAAGCTGGGGGAGATGGGGAAGCTGGGGAAGCTGGGGAAGCGGGGGAAGCAGGGGAAGCGGGGGAAGCAGGGGAAGATAGAGGAGTTCACTCAAAACGTTCCCTGTTAACTGTTAACTGTTCCCTGTTCCCTATTCCCTGTTCCCTGACATAAGATCAACTACTCCACGTTTAAGAGTAGCTTCTCCATCTCAGCATTTGGCGATAAGAATGAAAACAAATGTTTAAAGCGGAGTTTGCCTTGTTTATCGATCAAAAACTGAGCAGGTAAAGGCGCTCCCAGTGCCTGACCAACTTGATAGGCTTGAAAGGTGCGACAACTTGAATCACTCAACAGGGGCATTTTTAACCCTAAATCATTGACCACAGTTTTGCTTTGCAGAGGATCGGTACTTGTGATCATTAACACCTCTACCCCCTTCTGAGTAAATTGCTCATATTGCTCATTCATCGCCTGAATATGGGGATAGCAAAGGGGGCAATATTGCTTTTCGGTAAAAATGCGGGTAAACGCCAGCAGAACCGGTTGCTGTTCTCGATAACTGGATAATCTCACCTGACGATTATTCGTGATATCCGGTAGTTCAAAATCCGGAGTCAGTTGTCCTAATCTCAACGGATTGGTAGCCGGGATGGGAAAAAAATTACGCAGAAAACGCTCGTTGAATAAACCGCTAAAGTCAGTTGATGTTAGCATTGGCTGAATCTGATCCAACAACTTATTTTATAGTAAAAGGCAGATGGCAAATAGTTTTTTAATCTGTCCTAGCCTTTACAACAACAGTTATAACGGCAAAGGGCGCACGTCGGTCATCCGTGTCAACTTAAGGTGAAAACCAATACTGGCAAGCATTTCACCCTCATCCCCTAACCCCTTCTCCCTTCAAGGGAGAAGGGGAACCGGAATTATTAATTAAACAATGTAGCTGGCTATGTCTGGAATATAACATCTTTCTTGCTCCCCTCCTCCCGTGCAACAAAAGCGAAGCATCATAAGGCTTCCCCCTTTTGAAGGGGGATCTAAAAGGGGAGAACGAGGGGGGTAGGGGGAAATGTTCCCTCCCCTTGATAAGGGGAGGGTTAGGGGGGGGTTGTGTCAAAGTATTGCGTTCTGGCAAGAGCTTAAATTGATACCAATGCACATCGGTGCGCCCCTTCCAGCTATTTGTTAGTAAACCTTAAACGGCGGAGAAATAAACTTTGGACTTAACGGGATCAGGAACCATGGTTTTATCACCGGGTTGCCAACCTTGAGGGCAAACTTCGTCTGGATGCGCTTGAACGTATTGAATCGCTTTGAGAGTCCGCAACACTTCATCTACATTCCGACCAAAAGAGAGGTTATTGATCGTTGAATGCTGAATAATACCATCTTTGTCGATAATAAACAATCCTCGGAGGGCTACACCTGCATCGGGGTCAAGAACGTTATAAGCGGTACTGATTTCTTTCTTGATGTCAGAAACTAGAGGATAATTGAGATCACCCACACCACCATTCTTGCGATCCGTTTGAATCCAAGCTAGGTGAGAGAATTCACTGTCTACGGAGATGCCGAGAACTTGAGTCCCAACTTCTTTAAATTCACTAAAGCGATCGCTAAATGCTGTAATCTCTGTGGGACAGACAAAGGTGAAGTCTAGTGGATAGAAGAATATGACTACATATTGACCCCGGTAGTCGGACAGTTTAATCGTCTTAAATTCTTGATCGATGACCACCGTCGCGCTGAAGTCAGGAGCAGGTTGACCAACTCGCAGACATCCTTCCATGAAATTATCCTCCTTGAGTGTTTTGGTGTATGCGTTCGCTGTATATTATCAGTCTTAGTCAATAAACACAGATTATTTACGAACTGTTACGACTATATCATAATCCATAGTCATAACGACTAGGACTTACGTAAGGGTTTGGTTAATCCCATGCGCTGTTCCAGCATCGACTTCCGTGAACAGGTCTCATCCTAGTTATGCGATCGCCTCTTTGGGCGAACATCAGTTAGTTGTCTCTGTATCAAAGAGAATATCGTTTAAGGTAGTGGAACGCACTTGTTCAGCCGGAATAAAACTCCCTGTGACTAAACCTTGATCTAATCTTTTGCAGCTAATTCAGTATTAACTTGTTTCAAAAAATGTTGTAAATGTGGGAAATTTTGAAGCTCTTGACTATCGGTCAAAGCTAAATAGTCCTTTAATGGGTATTCTTCTCGCTCCAAGGTATTATTAAGGTTATACTTCTGTGCTAATATTGCTCGATTTACCATCTGCTGAGCCACAGTGCGTAATTTCGCAAGCTCAGTCTGGTCAGTTATTTCTAGCATCAGTTCGTCGTTATAACTTAGCCCACCATTGGTGAAGTTAGCACTTCCAATCAATGCTCCCAGGGGAGTACAGAGCAACTTAGCGTGGAGTTTATCCAAGTAGTATAGTTCAGCGCCCTTTGCCTTTAGCATTCGACCAATACGAATAGTTTCCGCGTGTACGGTAGCTGCACTAGCTAGCTGCTCAATCTCTGTATTGAACTCCTCTATGACCTCTTCGAGAATATCGTAACCTTGTAAATCTTCTTGTTCCTCTCTTTCCTCCAGCAAGCGTTTTCGTAAGTCAATCTTGTATGCTAGACGCTTAAGTGCCCTAAAAGGGATTAGTTCGCCTGGAGGCTTAGTAATTACGCGGAGCCTGTGTTGCTCAGCTATACGGGTGAGCAATTGGCTCAATTCAATTTCCTCCCTCTGCCCACCCAGCAAACTGGCAAAGTCTCCGAGTTGAGCGATCGCTAAACGAACATCTTTAAGCCAGGGGCTAATCAGCCAGACCTCACCCTTGGCATCCAGCGAATCCACGAGCAACTTGGCTAAACCCCTAGAAAGGGTGGGTTCTGGATAGTTACCATAAACTTTCATGTATTTCCTTGGTAATAGAACACCTGTTGCCCAATAAAAGTTTCATGGTCGAAGTCCCGCTTAATTCTTTCAAATCCCTGATTTTTGAGCTGAAGCCTATAAGCGTCATCGGGTTCACCTTGATGTTTGAGGATTACATAACCCCCGTTCTGCTGAGCGATCGCCACCAAGTTTTCAACAGACTCCTGACCGTATTCATGAGTCAGTTCTTGGGTCAAAAGATGGCGAGCCATTTTCAAGTAACGCCGAGAAATGGTATGGCGCATTACATCAATATGTCCATGATCACAGCTAGCTGCCAAACAAGCTGGACAGGCATCCACACAAGTACTCAGACTCATATTCTCAACTTGAGCCAGGAATCGGTCTAATGCATTTGCTGTGTCCTCGGAATCTTCATCCTCTAAACCTAAGTTTTGGGTATGCTCTTCATACCTCTGCATCAACTGAGCTAGATAAGGATAGTTTCTTGGTTCCTGTTGAACTTGCGTGGCTGCGTAACCTGCCAGTTCCCTTGGAGTTGGAGGTCGTTTAAATCTCTCAGCCAAGGCATCTTCCAAATGCAGCAACTCAATTTGTAAGCCAATGCGGGGCAAGGGGGGCTGCCCTGCAATGCTCAGTTCACTCGTGAGCAATCCAGCTAAACGCTGGAGTAAAGGATCGTTTTTGTCCTTTACCTGTTGCTTAACAAGGTCATAAAGAAAATCTCTGGGGTTTTGTCTGTCTTGTGGTTTGGATTGGAAAAATGTTTCTTGGAAGTCCAAAAGTAGCTGCTGATTGTCTCGTAAAACTCTCTTCAAAAAGTCTTCTTCATCACCTACGGGACACGATAAAGTTACTTCCCACCAACGCTTAAGCAAATGGGTTTGATTCTCTTTTAGTACCTCTGATGCCAGCCTTGTCGCTCCATTACCATCTTGGTTGCGTTCGTAAACGTAAAATGAAGTATCCCAAGGCTTTTTCCCGTAGGTTAGTTGTAGTATACTATGACTACCTATCTCCTCATCACGAGTGCTACCTTCTGTCAGAAACAGATTCCTTGTTGCCTGTTTCAGCGAATGCACTATGTTGTCCATCAAGTAGTCCAATATTTCCGATTTCTTGGTGAGTTTAGCGAAAACCTGCTTCTCCAAAAGTTGTCGAGTATTTGAGGGTGTTGCTGGTTCTTTAGATGTAGTTGTTTCAGCTTGAAATGCGGTTATATCAAACAACGTACCTTGAATGGCACGATCACTCTGAGATTCAGTAACGCTATTAGAATAGGTCAGAGTTGAAACCAATCGCTCTCTGAAGTCTTCAGGAAAAATTCGATGGTCACGCCAGTAGTTGTCAACTACTATGTCCACCAGCTCATTCAACCCATTGGGATTAGTCAGATGATCTAAGAAAGTTCGCCAGTCTTCCATTCCCATTGCTCGTGACTCCGCACGCATGGTGGCAATGATGTCTGCTACTTTACGCAGGTCAAAAGTAGTTAAGGGATTTTCTACTCCCTCTGGTTGCCAAGAACTCGACTTGAGCAAGAATCGAAGGTACTGGTCTTGTAAGTGAGTCTTGCGTTTAGGATCATGCCATATCTCCTCGAACAAAGACTCAGCTACCGTGCGTAGCTGTTCGTATGAGTAGGGAACCCGTACTCCCTCAGTCCTCAAGTCATAGCCGTACAAGGTGGGCTTCCCATCGTGTTCGCTGATGTATTTAACTGTGTTTTGACCCATCCCAGCGTGCGGGTCTGTCCTGCCTTGACGTAGCAACTGCTCATCAGGTAGCAACCGAATACGAGCTTCAGCTCCGTATTGAACTTCCCACACATTGAGCATTGAGCGATTTTCCTCGACTTCGCCGTAGTAGAAATCCAGATTATTGACCAAGCCTTTGAATAGAGGTGGCAATTCTAGTCTGTGTCGAGGCTCTACTTCCTCTTGATCTGCCGTATTTACTTTGACCACGCTGAAAGACAAGGGGTAGCTATTAGAATCTGGAGAAACTGAACGAACTTGGTCTGGATAACGCTGATCGAGCTGTTCTCTTTTGCTTCCATACCTCAAGTCCACGCTACCGTCAGGCTTAAACGCGCCCCACCATTCAGTATTCGGATGCTTTGGATCATTTAGTGAGTCTGTACCAAAGTCCCACAGTTCCAAATACCGAACGCGGTAGAAACGCTGCGGTATAGCTTTACTGTAAACCTGCTCTACATTCAAGGGTAAGTAATCTTGCCAATTACTCCCCCACACTTTATCAAGCTGATTGAGAAGCTCACAATTGAATGGTCCAGGATTTTCCGGACGTTTTTCGTACTTATACCGCTCCATAGCTACTGCATTGGACATTGGTTTTCCTTTAAAGTTTTCCCTTGGTTGTACAAAAGCAACTAAAGGTCGCCAGTAAAGATGGTAGCGAGGTTTATAACGGCGCGTAATCTTGCCAGGAGCCAATTCTAAAAAAGCAAGAGAAATATCCTCGTTTGCCCCAGACCAGTTTTCTGGCTCCCCGCCTCCCGAAAACATAACCCGAACTGTAGGCAGATTGATAGAGCTAAATAGGTTGTCTGGTAAGTCTGGACAAATCTGGAGAAGATTGTTGTTTTTTCCAAAGTTATAACGGATATCATCTTCAAGCATCCGCCTTTTAAACCAATCCCATATCTCTTTCCAATTCGGGTGAACTTTTTGAAACGATTCGCCTGTTACATACTGGTAGGCATGCTGAAGTTTCTGCTCAATCTCGGACTTATCTAACTCCTGCTGTATTTCGTCCAAATGATCTTCAACACTACTGAAGTTTCCTTGGAGTAGGTCTCGTCGTTGTCTGAGACGCGCCAACTCATCAAAGATTAGAGCTATGGTTTGAAATTGCTGCACAAAGTAGTTATCGACATTGAGAGGGGGGCGGTAGTCGGAAGGATTGTAGAGGAGTTGCGGGTTCTGATAATAGAAGGCATCCTTGTAAGAGTTTTGTGAAAGGGTGACCGCAGTGATAGGACGGTCTTGGAGGGAACGACCAGCTCTGCCCTTCTTTTGCACGAAGCTGGCTGGGTTACGAGGGGCGTGGTGCTGCATGACAAATTGGATGCTGGCGTCGTCGTAGCCGACTTCTAATGAAGTAGTCGCAAAGATGATGTCTTGCAGCAGAATTTCGATATCTCCTTTACCACTACCGCTGTACACTGGAAAAGGCATTGAAGTGAGCGATCGCGCTCTTGTTCCGGGTTGGCGTTGTGTGGAGTATTGCTCAATATCTTCAGCATCAAAGTACCAATATTCACCATCCAGAAACTCTGGAGAGGTTAGTACGTCTTGGCTAGAGTTAGGTCGCTGAAGTCTGTAGCGTGCTAGATTCTGGTTTGTTTCGGCATCGTGAAACTCAAGTGCTAACTTTTTGACTTTACTGATAGAGTCTTGAAACACGAGGCTTTTAAACTTGGGGGGTTCTTCCCCATCACTGTCTCGCCGACGCATATTGTGGGCGATCGCCATGATCGTCTGGATTGCTGTCGAGGCATCTCCTACAGGTTTGCCACGCGAGTATGTTTCTGGGCGAATGAACAGGAAATACTCTCGTCCCTGAGCATCTTCCATGTCCTTCTCTTCATCTGGTGAAATCTCATCTACATACGGAACCCCGCTAAGTTCCTGCCAAAACTTTTGAGGATTACCAATCGTTGCACTCATCCCCAACATTAGTGGGTACTGCCAAGATTCTCCATCAGACGAACGCATTGCCTGTTGTAGTCGATGGCGTAAACGGCGAATCAGCAAGCCAATCTGAGCGCCGTGTATAGTGTCATAGAGGTGAATTTCGTCGAAGACAACAGCTCGTGGAGCGCAGAAATTTGGTGGAAAACCTGGGCGAGTCGATAAGCCGAAGAAATCATTGAATGCAGGATCTATCAACCACCGATGTAACATTTCAGTGGTAATAATCAGCACGTCTGGTGGTTCGTTTTGAATAGCGATGCGCGTCGCCTTAAAGCTCTCTAACTCCCAACTGTTGTCAGCAGGTTTTAGGGTACATTCACCCTTGGCTAGATTGAGTGTATAAATCGGCTCTCCATTTTTGTCTGTGAAATAGGGGAGTTTGTATTTCTCATCCTGCTTTTCCCAACGTCCACGTTGGAGTTTTCCGTCTTTCTCATATCCATTACGCAGTTCCTCGTCATTTAAGGGAGTGTCACCAAAGGCAATTCCTACAGTCAAATCTTTGTTTGACACTCCACTCCTTGCCATTCCATAAACTTGCTGGTTAATGGAAGCTACATACTGGCTGAGTCGCTCTAACTGATTTTTGGCTAAAGTCTGCCGAGGATAAACTAGGATGATTTTACATCCCACAATATCGTTCATTTTCTCCTGCAATGCTCCAAGTAACAGAGGAAGTAACGCAGCTTCAGTTTTCCCACTACCCGTGTTGCCAGTAATTACATATCCCTGTCCCTTACGCTGGAAATATTTCTGAGTGATTTGCTGCAACGCCCGTTCTTGCACGCTGGTTAGTTTTACTTCGTCTAGTTCTTTGTTTAGGGCTTTACAAAAACCATTTTGAACAGCTTTGCGAGCGTTATCTAGATGCTTGAGTCTAAGATTTTTACTGTTTTTAAATAACTGTTTGATAATTTCTTTAAACTTAGTCTTACGCGCCAACCTGCGGCGATCGGCAAACTCAACACGGATGGATTGGATTAGATAAGGTGCACTTTGGGCATCATTGGGGCGAAACCGTTGCTTAACATTCTTGAGGAGTCGGACAATCTCGCTAATTCGTGAGCGATAGTGGTTCTCATCCAGCTTCAGCACCCACCTTTGCTCTTCTAAACTGGCTAACCCTTCTTCTAATTCAGCCTCGTCCAAGTTTTCACACTTTTCTTGGGCACGCTGTATTATGTCAGCCTTTGTGACATAGGTTTCGTAGAGACCAAAGTTAATCCGCTCCTGCTCAATATCCTCTAGATGACGCAAAATGAGTTGGTCGGTGTTTTTAGTGTTGGGACTTATCATTTTCTAGGGTAAGTAGATTGCTGAGGCGATTCAAAGTTAGCCAATGTCATACCGTCACCACCGTCTAGCTGCCGTCAATTTGTCTCTTACCCATATTTGAACGGGCAAGCTTACGATGCTCTAGCAATTCATCTAGGAGCTGAGTTTGCTTGTCAGGGTTCTCCCAATCATTGATAAATCTTTTCAGGGCGATGCTGACCATATCCTGCACAGTAGGTGCAGCACTCTGATATTGGCTTTCCAATGAAAGCCTGATCTGGCGCAGCGCTTCGTAGAGTTCTCCCGGTACACGAACAGTTGAAGACAAGGTTTGATTGCCTGAAGGGGTCTCACGCATTCTATTCCCCTTGACAGAAAGGTAGCCACCATGTATACATGAGTACAAGGCAAAGGAAAAGATTTGCTCCCCTCTCAAAGGAATCAATAATGGAACTTGTACTCCGGGCTGTGCCTATTCATCGGGGTTTGCAGGATGAACATCAAAGCTATGTTGCTAGTCTGTTTTTTGGCGATATCGCTCGACTACTTGACGACGGTCATCTTTACGTTCCCCATCAGCCAGATTTACCAGACTTCGCCCAGCGCAAACCTAACGTTACACGAGTTAAAGCGATCGCACGCTATATTCTGGAGACTTACCAGGATGGTACGACGTTTTTCCCGCCGATTTGCGTCAACGTTCAGCCACCGCCAACCTACAGAGACGGCAGTATTTTTCTCCCTTATCACTCGGTTACTCTGCGCCTAACAGACGGTCAGCATAGATGTTTTGGTATCCGTCAGGCGCTAAAAGATATCCAGACAGAACAACCCCAATATCTACCTATCCTTTCCCAACTCGAAGTAGGAGTCCTCTTATATGCTGGGCTGTCATTGGAGGAAGAACGTCAAGCCTTCCGCGACCAAAACCTTTTAGTCCAAAGACCAAGCGTTTCACTCGCTCACTATTTTGACAAGCGATCGCCTACCGTTTTAATTGCCAAAGCGTTAATCAAGCGAGTTCCCCAGTTCCGCAACAATGTGGAGATGGTTGAGAATGGCTTGGGTAAACACAATCCTAAGTTAATGACCCTTTCTACCTTAGTAATAGCTACCCGAAATACTTTTCCAAATCTGAAGTCTAAGCAGGATTTGGAGCCTAAAATTGATTGGCTGGCAACATTTTGGGCAGCAGTCGCAAGCGTTCTGCCTAACGATCCCTGGAGACTTACAAGCAAAGAGGAGCGCTGTTTGCAAAGACAGGAGTCATTTTCCGTAACAGCCATTATGTTTCAGGCTTTGGGAATGTTAGCTCGTGACTTCTACTTAGAAGGTGTGCCAGAGGAAGAGTTTGTTAAATGGTTGACTAGACTACGGGAGATAGATTGGCAGCGTTCTAACGACTTATGGCGTGAGCGAGGAGTAATCCAAATTGGTGCAACTGGAGAACCGATTATTTCTAATACGAAGACAACAGTAAATGCGTGCCATAAGGTATTGCGTGAGTTTGTCGGTATTGCACCTGTGAGCGGTGTTATATGAGTAGACAGTTGATTTTGAGTAAAAATAGGCGGATTGGTTTACTTGTGTCGAACAGCAAGTCTTATGATAAAACAGGTGTCGAGTCATGACTCAATCGTTCCCCACTTCTAATCCCGAAGCATCGGCTTCGCCAAAAAAGCAACAAACCACACAATCTCAAAGGATGACCGATAGTGAGACTCGTTACCAACGCCTCATGGAACTGGTCGAGGCTGAAGATGCCTCTAATGGGGAAGTTGGTTGTGGTCGGGATTGGGGAGAACGGCTTCCCGTCTATTTAAGAACCTGTGGTATCAATATCTCCGATGAAAAGTTGAGAACCCTGCTGAGAGAACATCTAGGTAATGTGTTAATGGAGCGGGACTTTGACTCGATCATGACTCAGGTAAGCCGCTTTATCGAATCGGTAGTGGTGCAGGTACACAGTCAATCCGAGTCTCCCAAACCCTCACCCCCACAAACAGAGCAAGTTACCGAACACATTCCAACAGCAGAACTTAGACAGTCTTTTCAATCCGAGTTGGGCGAATTTGTGAATGATGCCGATATCGAGCAAATCGTCCAGTTCACCCATCAAGTCATTCACCAGGCTGTGCTTCACCCTCGATACACCTTCTCTGAACCCATCTGGGTGCTGAAGGGTGATGAGAAAATCTATATTGCTCAAGCTAAGAGAGTACAAGAGGCGATCGCTAAAGTTAGAGAGCAAAACCCTGAAGAAACTGGCGAACTGAAAGTCGTGAAAGTTGGAGGACTTTTGTCACCCGATCAGGTAATTTCCTTGGAACCAACAGAGATATGAAATTTTAGGTAAAAGCTTACCCTAAACTTTCCTGTAAAGCATTCCGATTCCCAAATCGTTGCTGGTCATAACGAGCATCCCACCAAAGCCAATTGGTAGAATCAGCCCAAACATTATGCTTCCTCAAGACTTCCAGGCGAGTTAATGCCAAACCTCCCAAAACAAATTCGGGTCGGCTCCAGGCTAGTAATTCATCCAATTCCTGAGGGGATAAACCAAACTTTAGACCAGTTGGCATGGTAGTATTAGCTTTCAGTAAACCTCCCAGAGCAATGTATTGATAACCAATATTTCGGTAAGCACTGGTCAGAGAAGCAAGAAAACTTCTGGGTGAATCGTAATGGGGTAGAAAAGAGTCCAACTGAGGTACTGGCTGTTGACGCCAATTGTAGAGTACCGCTCCGACCTGAACAACCCCAATCAAAGCATAAGTTCTTGGCTGACGCCAGTATTCTTCCCAACTGAGTCTGGCGAGATACAAAGACAGTAGTGGCTCTCCAATAACATCAGGAGCAAAAACGTAATCAGGACTGAAATTGTCGCAGCGAGCTAAATAGTTTTTTATTGTCTGGCGCAACTGTAGCTCATCTGCTAAGCGTAATTCACGCACCCATCGATTATGGATAAACTCACAATGAAGTTGACAGTACCAGGGATTACCCTGCTTTTCAAAAACACTGCTGTCAATGAAAAAGGGTTTGTTCAGTTCACGAATCCTCATCAGGAGTTTATTGTAACAGGAGACAGGAGCGAGTATGCCAAAGTCTCCTTCTACATTTTCTAATTTCTTCAATAGACCTGCCCAGTCTAGAGAGAAAACAGGTAAAAATTGTCTGTTCACTTTTAACTTTTGTTCAAGTAATAATTGTTTTGCTGCTAATATTATAACAATTTTACTTAAAAAAGGATAAATTTAAGTTCAGTCTTTGAATAACCTCTTAAACCTTTTATAGAAAACAAATGTATTATGAAATCCTCGTCTACGATTGCGATCGTTGCCTCTAAAAATTACAACGTCAATGCCCAGGTCTTGGCAGATTTGACAATCGCATGATTTCCAAGGCTTATCTGTTAAAAGTTCCCTGTACATCTTTTCATGTTTGCTCAAGCGTCTAGCTTTAGCTTCAGGGTTTACCTGACCGTCACGGGGCAATTCTAACAACTCGTCATAAGCTAACAGTATGTCTAGAGTTTCCTCTAAAGTCAGCTTTCCTGAATCAAATTCCCGCATGGCTTTGAGTGAGTTTTCCTCAAGCCGCTTCAGAGTTTCTCGATCAGATATCCCAGCTTCTAGCACACGCTTAACTCGCAAGCCTGATCGTTCTACTGGGGGAATACGGACAGCCGCATATTGTTTGCCAGAGATAGTATGGTAATTGGCGGCTGAATCTAGCCAAGCACTCCGCAAAGCACTGGCTGAATCAAAGCTAGTCACACCTAAATGACGGAAAGCTGGAGTCGCATTAATTCGTCCAACGCCAAACAAATGCATCCGTGTATTCGGAGTTAAGTACGGGGAAATGGCTTCAAGAATTTCGATAATTTTGTGGCTGGGTGTTCTGGCAAGTCCTCCTAATGCAACGTAATCATATCCCATGCCAATGATGTCTTTAACAGCTTTAGAGTATGAGTCTGGATTCCACCCTTGAGCTACACCAATAGGCGTAAAATGATAGTTTCCAGCTCTATGCTTCTGGATAAACTCCTCAGCATTCTTGAGGGTCAAATTATAGCGCTTTTCTTTCACTCCCGATTGAGCAAATGGTCCCACAATCAGGTGGTCAATGCTGACTCCATAATTGAAACCCAGTTGCTCATAGTAGTCCAGTATTTCGTCAGTCGTGTAAGGAGGTTCCGACTCTTTAATATAGCCAAATGCGCCACAGTCTCCCATTATTTTGCCCGAAAAGCGGACAAAATCGTGAATTCCATTTCTTTGTATAAATTCTTTTTTTTTCTTGCTTTTATCCACGACAACCTTGGATACTAATACTCCATCATAGTTTGGTAAGTTGTAAATCTGGTGAGAGTATATATCATCTAAATACGCATCTCGATAAGCCGTGAAAGTATCGGTTTGGAAATTATATCCTGGATCAACTCGATCATCCCATTCTGGGATAAAATATTGCATCCCTAAATGCCAATTCGGAGCCTGGGGAAGGTCAGGAATAGGAAAAAAGTCAGTTTTTTCAGACAGCCTTTTTTTTCGGGTGTTAACTGACTTAACGGAATAACGTATTTTGGGCAATTCTAGAGGCAGTTCTAGTTGAACGGGTTCCCGTTCCATAACCTGCCTAAAGACTTCTGGCTCCTGGTAAACTTTTTGTAAGAGCTGGGTCTCCTGGGATACCCACTGGGCAAACCGCTTGAAGAGAAATCCTTTTAAACCGACCAATCCATAGCGATACCGTTTGGCTTCTACGTTAGACAGAGTAAAAACAAGCGTCTTGGCTGCCAACTCGCGGATGTATTTGGCACTGGTTTTTGATGCTAAAAATACAAGAGTATGGGTAGACGAGATTTCAACCGGAAGAGAGAGCGATCGCAAATAGTTCTTCCCTAGTAATAAAAATACCAAGTCGTAATCCGCGATCGCACGTTCAAAGGCTTGGTGTATTCCCAAAACAGCAGCCCACTCATCCACCTTATCGCCTTTCATCCGATTGAAGGTGACTTGGTATGGCACGATAGTTCTGTCTTCAGGGATTAATCCATAACCCGCAGAAAGAATCACCACATCTACTGCTTCCCGCCCCAGAGACTGGCGCAGTAACCCTACCCCCTCCATTGCTCTGAGGTGCTGTTGCCCTGTGTACATCTGATTCGCAGGACAAGCGAATTCGGCTAACTCCGCCTCTCGTTGCGGGAGTCGGGCATTATCCTTAAAATCCTCTAATGTCAACTGATTTTCAGATTTAAATCGCTTTTGTCCAGTACAAGAGGTAACGACTAAGACATGGGGCTGGCACATTGAATTTCTTGATCATACAGATATCGAGCATACTCCCAAAACACCCGAATCAGCCAGTACCATTTCGCGATCGCTCATTGACAGCAGGAGCCGTAACCCAACTAGCAAAGATGAGGGGATTGCCTATTGGCTCAGTTCTATCGCTGTTTACGTTAAATTGGCGTGAAACCTTAATTTTTTCTGGGATAGATTGACGTCAAACGATTATTCGCTAAACTAGACTACTTCCAGTAACAGTGTTGGGTTTTTGAGCTTGAGAAACCGGGTAAAAGCAATACCAAAGGTTTTGTGACAATGGGTTGGGTGTTCTGTTGGGAGAAAAACGTTGTGGTGCATTATTTAGATCGACGGGAATGGCTGCTCACGAATGGATTAGGCAGTTTTGCTAGTGGTACGGTATGTGATGCTCGTACTCGCACCTATCACGGCTGGTTGATTGCTGCACTCGATCCGCCCCGACAACGGACGTTATTATTCTCTCATTTGGATACCAGTCTGGAGATCGGGGGCAAGATTTGGGCGCTTTCGACCAATTTCTGGAATGGGGGTAAGACGATTGATCCGGTAGGCTATCAATTTTTGCGCTCTTTTGACACTGATCCTGTGCCTCAGTGGGTTTGGGGATACCAGCAGTGGCAATTGACACGTCAACTGGTTATGCCTTACGGGTTAGTTGAGGATGAGGAAGGGTTTCGGGAAACGCGCCAGTTTTGCCACCGGATTCTGATTCAGTATCGCTATCAAGGCAGTGAAGTGGCAACATTAAGGTTACGTCCTTTGATTGCCGATCGCAACTTTCATCACCAGCAATTCGATGAAGAAAATTTAGAATTCTCTCAAATAGTTGGACATCAATGTCTTTATCTGCAAGCCATGCGCCCGGATCAAGTGGGTACGCCTTGGCAGTTGGGTTGGAGTGTAGGGGAGTATCAACCGGATGCATTGTGGTATTGGAATTATTACTATCCTGAAGAAAACCAGCGCGGGTTAGGCGATCGCGAAGATCTCTATAGTCCTGGCTATCTTACTATTTCTCTGGAACCGGGCGCAACAGTTACGTTAGAAGCGCGAGTGGGATGTCCTCAAGATACAGCAGCGCTCCAGTTAAATGCTCAACTGTTTGAGGCGGCGGTGCAAGGGGAAAAAGAGCGACAAAATCAGTTAGTGGCTATAGCAGCAGGGGGTGTAGGGGCGGGTTTGACAGACAACTTATGGCGCCAAACCGATAACTTAACTAAACCCGCCCTTCTAGGGGGAGCTGAGTGGGAGACGACTTGGCGTCAGTTACTCAAAGCGGGTGATCAATTTATTGCTTGGTGTGCTTCCATTAATAGCCCAACGGTGATGGCGGGTTATCCTTGGTTTAATGATTGGGGGCGGGATACACTGATTGCTTTGCCCGGATTGGCATTAACCACAGGACATTTTACTTTAGCCAGGGGACTCCTCAAAACCTTTGGTAATTATTGTCGCGATGGTTTAATTCCCAATACCTTTCCCGATGCAGAGAGTGATCCGATTTATAACAGTATTGATGCGTCTTTGTGGTGGCTGGAAACCCTGGGACTGTATTTGGAAATCACCCAAGATTGGGATTTTTTGATTGAGCAATATCCAACCGTCCGAAAAATCTACAAAGCTTATACGGCAGGTACTCGTTACAATATTCAAGTTGATGCTGTAGATGGATTGCTAACCTGGGACGCGCCGGATGTGGCGATTACCTGGATGGATGTAGTGCTGGATGGTCAACCGATTACACCTCGTCTGGGAAAAGTAATTGAAATTAATGCGCTTTGGTATTCAGCATTGTGTTGGATTGGTAAATGGACGGAAAAAATGGCAACGGGGGCGGTTAAGGATCGGGTGCGTTTGTTGCACCATGCTCAACATTATATCCAGCAAGCACAACAGGTAAAAACGTCATTACAGCGGTTTTGGAATCCCGATAAAAAATACTTTTATGACACCATAGAACCCGATGATCACCGCAATGCTCAAATTCGCCCCAATGCGGTAGTGGCGCTGTCTCTGTATCATTGTGGTTTTGCAGAGAATCAAGCGCGACAGGCTTTGCAAGTCGCACGCGATCGCTTGTTAACTCCCTACGGTTTGCGAAGCCTTGATCCGGCTGATCCTGAGTACATTGGTTATTATAATGGCGATCGCTGGCATCGGGATAGTGCTTATCACCAAGGAACGGTATGGAGTTGGCTAATTGGACCCTTTTGTCGGGCGTGGAAACGTTTCTACCCCACAGAACCGCTTCCCTTTGACTGGAAACCTTTGCTAGATCACCTTCAGCATCAAGCCTGTATTGGGTCTATTTCCGAGATTTTCGATGGAGACGAACCCCATCTCCCCCAAGGCGCGATCGCCCAAGCTTGGTCTGTTGCAGAATTAATTCGTTGCTTTAGGGAATAGGAAAATAAGTAGTCATTGGTCATTGGTCATTCGTCATTTGTCATTCGTCATTTGTCATTTGTCATTCGTCATTCGTCATTTGTCATTTGTCATTTGTCATTCGTGATTTGTCATTCGTCATTCGTCATTCGTGATTCGTCTTATGTAGGGGCGGGTTTAGGGACTTCATTCACTTTGTTCCCATTAACTGAACAACAAAACCCGCCCTAACCCCACCATTAACTAGGCATGGATCAACACAATACATGGCATTGATATTAATGTCCTAATGACCCTGGCGACTGCTATAACTTGAAAACTGCTGTAAGTAAACCTCAAACCCTTACTGTTCCCTGTTCCCTGTTCCCTGTTCCCTAATCTCCACCGCTAACTTTAATTGTGTCCACCTAATTACTTATGACGCCAACTCCAACCGATTACGATAGCCCCTGGAAAGATGCCATAGAAAACTACTTTGAAGACTTCATCGCCTTCTTTTTACCTGAAGCGCAGCCGGAAATTGATTGGAGTCGAGGCTACGAATTTTTAGATAAAGAACTGCAACAAGTGGTGCGCGATGCTGAAGTTGGGCGGCGTTTAGCGGATAAGCTAGCAAAGGTTTACTTACTTACAGGTGAAGAAGCGTGGGTTTTAATCCACATCGAAGTTCAAAGCCAGGAAGAAACGAACTTTGCTGAACGGATGTTCGTTTACCATTACCGCATTTTTGACCGTTATAAGCGAAACGTTGCCAGTTTAGCAATCTTGGGAGATGAACGATCTACCTGGAGACCTAATCAGTATGGTTATCAGCTATGGTCAAGTGAGATTCAGTTTAACTTTCCCGTGGTGAAGTTGCTAGACTATTCCCAGAGGGGGTCAATCCTTGAGACTTCCCGCAATCCCTTTGCTACCGTCGTCATGGCTCATTTACAAGCCCAAGAAACCAGAAATAATAGAATTCAGCGTAAATCATTAAAACTGGCTCTAATTCGGGGATTGTACGAACGGGGCTATGAGCGAGAAGATATAATCAACTTATTCCATTTTATAGACTGGGTAATGAGCTTACCGCAAGAGTTAGAAAATGAGTTTTGGACAGAATTAGGTCAGTACGAGGAGGAAAGAAGAATGCCTTATATTACCAGTGTTGAAAGGATTGGAATTCAAAAAGGTCGTCAAGAAGGTCATCAAGAAGGTCGTCAAGAGGGTCGTCAAGAGGGTCGTCAAGAGGGAGTCAGAGAAGGGCTGTTGGCAGGAATTGAATTGGGCTTAGGCTTGAAATTTGGCAGGGAAGGGTTAAACCTATTACCGGAAATTTTGCCCATTCAGAATGTGGAAAAATTAAGAGCAATTATTACAGGACTAAAAACCCTAAATACTCTAGATGACCTGCGTCAGTTATGGAATAATACTCAGGGAATACGACAAGGACTATTAGAAGGTATAGAAATATGTTTAAGCTTGAAGTTTGGCAGCGAACCGTTAGACATTTTAGCCGAAATCTCGAAAATTCAGGATGTGGAACAGTTACGAGCAATTCTAGCAGCGCTACCAGCCGTAAACACAATTGAGGAACTGCGCCAAATTTATCAACCTAAGTAGCTCACAAGGGTAATAAAATAACCTACACCTGTAAGCTCTCCCCCCCCTGTCACCAATAATTTACTCTAAGCAAGATCCCCGACTTCTTGGAGAAGTCGGGGATCTGTCTGTGTAATATTTTTTAATCATAATATAGATATCATATAATACAATATAGATTTGCAGTCAGTTAGTTGCTGTTTGTTTTTACTTTCTATCAAACAATAAACAACCATGAAAGTCGCTGTTTTCAATACCAAATCCTACGACCGAAATTTTCTCGAAACTGCCAACGCGAATTATAAACATGACCTCGTTTTTTTTGAACCCCGCCTGACTCAGGAAACCACAGCCTTAGCAGTCGGGTTTCCGGCGGTGTGCGTGTTTATCAATGATCAGCTTGATAAAACAACCTTGCGGGTGCTGGCTGCACAGGGGACGAAGCTGATTGCTACACGTTCTGCGGGGTTCAACCATATTGATTTAAATGCAGCGGCTGAGTTTGGCATAACTGTGGTGCGAGTTCCCGCCTATTCACCTTATGCTGTCGCTGAACATACCGTAGGACTCATTTTAACCCTTAACCGTAAAATTCATCGCGCTTATAACCGGGTGAGAGAAGGAAATTTTTCCCTGGATGGATTCATGGGATTTGATTTACATGGGCGAAGGGTAGGGATTGTCGGTACGGGTAAAATTGGTTTCCTGGTTGCCCAGATTCTGCATGGATTTGGTTGTCAATTACTGGCGTATGATTTGTATCCGAATCCTGATTGTGAAGCCTTGGGGGTCAAGTATGTTGATCTCCAAGAACTCTTCGGGACTTCCGATATTATCTCTCTCCATTGTCCTTTAACACCCCAAACCCGTCACCTGATCAATGCCCAATCATTGGCGCAAATGAAATCAGGCGTGATGCTGATTAACACCAGTCGCGGCGCACTTATTGATACGCGAGCCGTTATTGATGCGCTCAAGTCTCGCAAAATTGGCTATCTAGGTTTAGATGTTTACGAACAAGAATCTAATTTGTTCTTTGAAGATTTGTCTACAGAAGTGATTGAAGATGATGTTTTTCAACGACTCTTAACATTTCCTAATGTTTTGATTACAGGTCATCAAGCCTTTTTTACTGAAGATGCTTTGCAAAATATTGCTCAGACAACATTATCTAACATTAGTGATGTCGAGTCGGGGCGTCCTTGTCCTAATGAGGTGAGCGCCCAGCGTGTTGTTGCCACTAAGTCTTGATAAACCGAAAGCGTTGAACCAGGAATCACCGTTAATGGTCAACAGAGACGTATTATGGTATGTCCCTACAAAAATTAAACGTTTTATGGTATGGGGAGTTTGAGGCATTAATGCAAGCGTTGTCACTGATAATCACTCAACAAAACCGACCTCTACAGCAGTTTCGGATTTCCTGCTATACACCCGAAGATAGAGAATGACAGCAATTTCTCATGGCTACTGTTATTACACAGGGTTAGAAAGTAGAGACGTTGCATGCAACGTCTCTACAATGGTGCTTGACTTGATCCTGTTTCTTGTTCCTGGTTCAGTGACCGCTCAAACGTTTATCAAAACTTTGTAAAGTAAATTTTTCAACAAAATGACTTGCCAGGTCAGATGTCATAGGATAGGATAGCTTATTCGGGCAGTTTACCCCGGTCACAAAAAAATGCCAGACTTCAAGCTATCACAGGCTTGTGAGGTGGTTTAAAACTCATTCCTAGCTTTACTCTGTTAGTAGAGTAATGGTTTATAATCGTGAGTATCAGGGCATCTACATGACCTCTTGTCAGGGGATCGATTATAGGTTAATATGATGAATTTTGAGAGTCTACATTGACGGCTCTTGTCTATCAATTCATTGGAGCCGGGTTAACCTGCTAGGCACTCTTTAGCTTTTAGAGGTTGCATCAAAATCAATACCTTCCTTGATGATCCAACTGACTATTGATATTAACGCTAGCGTTAATATGTTCACATCAGAAAATATACTGAAACTCACAAATTCAACGAATTAAAGGGGAGTGACATGAACAGGGATAAACACATTTCACGCTAAACTACAGCGTCCTCATTTTGTGGAACTATCCCAAAAACAGTCAATTAAACTCACGGTCAATAAAAACGTTTGTCCATCAACTGACAAACGGGTTTCCTTACTGTTGAACAATTCAATTCCCTTTTGGGGTGCTACCTTCTGATGAAATCTTTAACGGCAACGTTAGGGGTCTATGATCGGCTGCTAACTACGCTTATTGCTGCATTATTCTTCACTGGAACTTCATCGGCTACCGCCCAAGAGATTAAAAATCAAGCGTCGGCGTCCGGTGATAATTTGCCAAATTCAGGTATTGTTAACTCGAACGAAACGTCTCTAGTGGCGGGTCAGGCGGCTCTAGAGCTAATTAAAACAGCCGATCGCGCTGCGGCTGAACCGGGAGATACGGTGGTGTATCGCCTCGCCCTGAGAAACAGCGGTGAAGCCCCTGCAAGTGACATTGTGGTTACGGATCGATCGCCTTTGGGTGTGCGATTTTTGCCGGAGTCGTTGCAAGGTTCGATTACAACTGGCACCAACACAACGCCAGTACCGTTACCGCCAGCAGAGCGGGATGGGCGCAATGTCGCGTTTACGTTTCCCCGCTTAGAACCCAATCAAACCCTGAATATTATCTATGCGGCGGTGATCACACCCGATGCGGTTCGGGGCGATGGTCGAAATGTTGCCCAGGAACGGCGCAGTAATATCGCCAGCTTTTTGATGCGGATTCGACCGGGAATTTTATCCGATTGCGGCACCATCGTGGGGCGAGTGTTCGTGGACAAAAACTTTGATGGCGAACAGCAACCGGGAGAACCGGGAGTCCCGAATGCGGTGATTTACATGGATGATGGTAACCGGATTACCACGGATACCGATGGTTTGTTTTCATTAGCCAACGTTATCGCCGGAAATCGCAGTGGAACGCTGGATTTGAGCAGTTTGCCCGGATACAGCCTCGCTCCCAATCTCTATTTCATCGAAGGGAATAGTCAATCTCGCTTGGTGCGACTTTCACCTGGGGGAATGGCGCGGATGAACTTTGCGGTGACACCGGCTTATGGGGAGGAGCAGTGATGAAGAACACTCAGTATCAGAACCGTTGGGAGAACTCGAGTCAAGCCAAACAACTGAGATTCACGCTTTACTTTTCGTTACTCAGAAGTATCGATGATTACAGTGTTCCGGGTAAAGGATGGTTGTCTTCGATTTCTCTAGGGTTGCTGGTGATTCTGGTTGGGATAATAGGCATCATTCCGGTGGCGAAAGCCGATGAAGTGTCGCCGGAAGCAGAAACCGAGGGCTGGCAACTGGGGAAGACAGTGGTTCGACAGGCTCACCAACCAGGCAGTGATACCGATGTTTTCAGCACCTCGAACTTACCTGATCTCCAGCACGAGTTAGCCATTCCTAGTGATGGGGTTCAGGAAGAATCCCAGTTGAGTGAAATACAAACGATAGAGCCTTCTCCTTCTAATCTTGTACCGTCTGAATCGGACAACTTTGCCAATACCCTGTCCGAAAGTATTGCCCAATCCCAGAGTAGTGAAGACTTTGGCGATATTGAACCTGCGCGGATGGAGTCGCCTTTAGCACCTTTACCCAAGGTGATTCGGGATGAGGGAAATGAGGTACAGCAGAACCAACCTGTCGGGGCGGATTTGACGGATAACCTGTCCCAGGAAACCGATAACTTGAGTCAACCCGCCCAGTTTGATCAATCTGTCGGGGCGGATTTAACTGATAACCTATCCCAGGAAACTGGGGAAGCGGAAACCGCCGAGTCGGAACTTGAAGCCTTCCAAGATGAATTCAGCCGCACGGCGCAACAAACAATTAATAATGGGTTGCAATTGGCTCCTGGTGACATTCGCATTCTCACTCCGGAACCGGGTACAATTGGCGATCGCACAACGGACTTGATGATTCAGTATCACACCGATAGTCAGGTTCAGGTGACGATTAATCAACAGCCTCTCTCTGCTCAAACCCGGACAACGATTGACCGGGATGAGACGCAAGCCATTGTTACCCAAATATGGTATGGCGTCTCCCTCAAAAAAGGTGAAAATGTAATCACCCTCACTCCAGATAACGGCACACCCGTTAGTCTAGAGCTTACCGTTGACCCCATAGCCGACCAAACCGATGTTCAAATTAGCCTCGCCCCCGTCGGTGATCCGCGTGTTCCCGCTGATGCTCGCTCAACGATTACGATTGAAGGGAGTATCACCAGAGAAACCGGGGAACTGATTGAAGAAGATGCAGTTGTCACCCTCACCGCAGCAGCCGGGGAATTTGTCGGCGCTGACTACGATGATGATCAACTCGGCTTTCAAGTGTTGGCGAAAAAAGGGCAATTTAGCGCTAGACTGCAATCCGGGTTAGACGCCCAGAAAGTGCGGATTCGGGCGGCGATTGAGCGACTGGGTGTCCCCGACATCGAACAAATTACCCTAGAGGAAAGTACGCGGAGCGCCGCGATTCCGACATTTTCTGAACCCATCCAAGCCTATACCCAAATCGAATTCGTCACCCACCTGCGCCCTTCCTTAGTCTCTGGGGTGATTAATTTACGGATTGGGGAAGCGGGAACTAACTTTTGGGAAAGTCGCCGGGAGTTTCTCAATCCCGATTTGATTGATGATGGTCTAGAAGCTGACCTAGACAGTGCTATTTTTGCCACAGGTCGAATTGGGGAATGGTTATTCACGGGGGCATATAATAGCGATCGCCCGTTGAATGAAACCTGTGATGGAATCACCCGCCTATTTCGCGGACCCCAGTTCTGTGAGAACCAATACCCCGTATATGGGGATAGTTCCACGGTGGACTATATTACTCCCTCCAAAGACAGCGTATACCTACGCTTCGAGCGTTCCTCTCTGGTTCCAGGCGCAGAACCCGACTATGGGATGTGGGGGGATTATAATACCACCGAATTTACCCGTGCTTCCCAGGAATTTACGGCTACAGCGAGGGCATTACACGGATTTAAAGGGAATTATAACCTGGGAAATCTGCAAGTTACTGCCCTATTTAGCCCCGATGTGGAAGGATTTCAACGGGATACCATTCTTCC
Source organism: Coleofasciculus sp. D1-CHI-01 (assembly GCF_040218875.1). Lineage (NCBI taxonomy): Bacteria > Bacillati > Cyanobacteriota > Cyanophyceae > Coleofasciculales > Coleofasciculaceae > Coleofasciculus > Coleofasciculus sp. D1-CHI-01. The sequence continues at coordinate 31,437 of NZ_JAVJQP010000155.1, read as the reverse complement.
CGATGGCACCAGTGGCTACTACTTCGTCTCTCGCCGCTTGCTGATTCCGGGAAGTGAAAATGTTTACATTGAAACCGAAGAACTGAATCGCCCCGGTACCGTTATCGAACGCAAAGCCCTCTATCGCGGTCCCGATTACGAAATTGATTATGACCGAGGAACGCTTCTGTTTCGGCGTCCGATGCGAGCCACGGAATTTGACCCCTTTGGTAATACCTTAGTGCGGCGAATTGTGGTGACGTATCAGTTTGAAGCGGATGAGGACACCAATCTCTATGGGGGACGGTTGCAATATAACTTCTCCCAAGATTTTCAACAAGAACAGTGGATAGGAACCTCCTATCTGCGGGAAAACCAAGGGTTACAAAACTTTGAACTCTATGGTGCGGACTTCTTAGTTTCCTTGGGGACTCAAGGACGGATTGTTGGCGAATATGGTCATTCCACGAATGAGTCTCCCTTCAGGGGATTGGTGACGGGAAATGCCTATCGGTTGGAAGCCGTGAACGCTTTTTCAGATACGATTCAAGGGCGGGCATATTACCGTTCCGTGGAAGAAGGGTTTGCGAATAACGCCACCACCAGTTTTACTCCCGGTCAAACTCGCTATGGCGCAAACGTAGCGGCACAATTGAGTGAAAATACTAATGTGCGAGTGAGTTTTGATCACGAAGATAACTTTGGTACCGCAGCCGAAGACCGCAGCTTAGTGGAGTTTTTTGACCCCTTCAATCCCGATAATATCTTTAATCGAGCCAGTGAAGCGTTACCCGGTAGTCGGGTGGATAATAGTCTGACCACATTTCGTGCGGGTGTAAACCAACAAATTGGCACATCTGACCTGAGTTTAGAATATGTCAATCGTTCACGGGAAGACAATCTGGGTGATACCTTTGATACGAATACCAGTCAATTGGTGTCTCGCCTGAATGTTCCTCTGAACGAGGTTTTCACCTTCCGGGCGCAAAACGAATTGAACTTGGATGATAGTGATCCCCTCTATCCCACCCGGACTACCGTGGGTTTAGATTGGGCGGTGGAACCAGGAGTAACTCTGAGATTGGCACACCAGTTTTTTGATGGTGGACTTTTAGACGATAATTCCATTACCAGTCTGGAAACGATTACCCAATATCAGCTTGGGGAAAATACATCTATTTCCTCCCGATATTCGGTTATTGGTGGGATGAATGGGATGACTGGACAAGCGGCATTGGGACTGAAACATGGTATATTGCTAGCGCCGGGATTGCGGGTTAACTTGGGTTACGAACGCATCGCCGATGATATCTTTGAGTCTACAGCCGCAGGCGATCGCTTTTCTCAACCTTATGCTGTTGGTCAAAGTGCGGCGTCGTTGGGACTCACCGAACGTGATTCCTTTAGTGTTGGTGTGGAGTATACCGCCAATCCTGACTTTAAAGCCTCGGCGCGGTTGGAACATCGGGATAGTTCGGCTGGCGATAACACCGTCATTTCAGCGGCGGCGCTGGGTAAGGTTTCTCCTTCGTTAACCGCTTTGTTCCGTTACCAACAAGCGAGTGCAGCCAGTCAACTTTTAGAAGACTTAGATGATACGTTGTCGGTCAAGTTGGGATTAGCCTACCGCAATCCTTATGATGACCGTTTTAATGCCTTAATGCGATACGAATATCGCAAAAATCCGTCTACAATTCCCGATACCTTACTCTTTGGGAGTGGTACAGGTTCCAATGATCATGTCTTGTCTGGTGAAGGGATTTATGCACCCAATTGGCGGTGGGAATTTTATGGGAAATTTGCCCTGCGTCGCAGTACCACCGATTTAGCTGACAATTTCAGCAATAGTAGCACCATTTATTTGGGACAGTCACGCATCACCTATCGCTTGGGATACCGGATGGATTTAGCGGTAGAAGGGCGCTGGATTGGTCAACCCTCGGTCGATTTTGATGAATGGGGTTGGGCGCTAGAAACGGGGTACTATGTCACCCCTGATTTACGAGTTGGGGTTGGCTATAGCTTCGGTAGTGTCGATGACCGAGACTTTACGGGGTATCGTTCCGAAGGAGGTCCCTATCTGAATGTCACCTTTAAAGTGAATGAACTCTTTGGTGGATTTGGACGGCAAAAAGTCGCCCCACCACCCCAGCAAGAGGAATCTCAAGTAGAGCCCGTGGCGAATAATGAACCAGCGGCAAATCCCACGAGTGAGGAGTGAGGAATGGTGTTCAATCAAAAATATGTTCGTGTTCGTAGTCGGCACTTTAGTGCCATCAGCGCTAAAGCGCTTACTACAAAACGTGTTCGTAGTCGGCACTTTAGTGCCATCAGCGCTAAAGCGCTTACTACAAACCTACCCCAGCCAGAAGCGCTAAAGCGCTTACTACAAACGCTAAAGCGCTTACTACAAACTTTAACGTTAACCAGTGTCTTAACATTGCCCACGTTAGCGACAGCCCAATCACCCAATTTACGAGTGATTGTTAATAGCACTCAGGATAGTATTGCGCCTGATGAGTTGCTCACATTACGGGAAGCAATTGAGTTAACCAATGGTGACTTGACGGTTAATCAATTAAGTGATACCGAAAGAACGTTGGTGAGTTCCAGTCCTGGACAATCGTCGCGAATTGAGTTTAATTTACCCCCCCAAGACACCACGATTTATCTAACTGAATTATTGCCCCCTTTGGCAACTGCAGGATTGGTGGTGGATGGGACAACCCAACCGGGGTATGATCCGACAACCTCACCCACGGCGGAAATTGCCATTCCTAAACCGATTGTGACGATTACTCCGACACCGGGTCAGTCTATTTTGCGGGGATTAACGATTGTGGCAGATGGCGTCACGGTGCGAGGCTTGAGTATTTACGGTTTTAAAGCCGTAAACGAGACAACTTTAGCCACTCCTCCAGCGGATATTTTTATTGCCCATTCCTCACCACCCCCGGATATTAGTCAGCAAGAACCCCCTAATTATCGGTTTCCCTTTTATCCGGACAATGTTCCGCCTCAAGATGTGAATCTTGAGTTCAATTGGTTGGGAATTCCACCGAATGGGGAAATGCCAGAAACCCGGTCAGCGTTTGGGGTTTATGTGTTTAATAGTTTAGGCACAAGAGTTTACCGCAATCGGATTACTGACCATGATGGCAGTGCGATTATTACATCGGTGCAAGCGAATAATTTACAAGTGAGCGAAAATATTATTGTCGGGAATGGTATCGATGGAATGCCGGATGCGATTCGCTTGGAAGGGGTGATTAATGATTCAGAAATTACCGGAAATTTGATTTGTGGCAATGATGGCAGTGGCGTGTATTTATTTAAACCGGAAGGGGCGGTACAAATTCGCGAAAACCAGATTATTTTTAATGGCAGACGCCTGCGACGGGCGGCGGTGTATTTGATGGGAAATAATCACCAAGTTAGGGAGAATCAAATAGCTTATCAACCGGGACCTGGTGTGGTGGTGACGGCGTATCCAGATAGCGATCGCAATGTGATTGAGACGAATCGGTTTGCGGGGTTGGAGGGGTTGAGTATTGACCTGAATGCCCAGCAGCATGTGGAACCAATTCATTTCCAAGTTGGGGATGGTCATAATCCCCCCCGTACCACCAAGTACCAACGCCAGACTACAGGAAACAATGGGATAAATGCCCCGCAATTTGTCTCCGAGGAGTTGGTTCAGTTGGGGGATCAGCTAGAGGTATTTGGTCAAGCGGAACCGGGTTCAACAGTGGAACTCTATCGGGTGCGGGAAAGCGCCGATAGTGTCTATGGTCCACTAAATGAACCGATTGCTAGTACGATAACCGATGGGGAGGGTGAATTTAGGGTTACGCTGACTGGGTTACAGCCTGGGGAGACAATTAGTGCGATCGCGACTGATCCGGAGTACGGCACATCAGAACCCGCTCTGAATGCGGTAGTGAAGTCGTCAGATGGTACAATTCCGCCGAACCCAGAACCCCTACCCCCCGTGATTCCCCAATGTCTCACCCAAACGACACCACCACCTCCCGCCGAATTCACGCCACCGCCCCAACAACCCTTGACACTGCGCGTTCCTCGGAATGTCCATTTTGCCCTAGATCGTTCTGATATCTCGCCAGAAAGTGCAGCGGTACTGGATCAAGTGGCGGCGGTTCTCAAAGAGTATCCATTCCTCACCATTGAACTGCAAGGACACACTGACCCCCGCGCCAGTGTCGCCTATAACCAAGCCTTAGCCAGACGTCGGGCGTTATCGGTGCGGAATTATCTATTGCGTCAAGGAATCGATCCAGGACGAATGACGATTCGATCCTTCGGCGAAACCCAGCGCCGGACAACAGGTAGCGGGGTGGTGGATTACGCACGCGATCGCCGCGTGGAAATTATTTTCCAAGATTTGAGAGGGTTGGAGATTATTTTTGAAGATCAAGAAACTGACTTGCAAATTGAATCAAGATAACCGAGAGTGTCCCTCTTATCCATTGAAGCCCATTTCTGGCGTTAACGATACTCTAGTTCCCATTCTTATGTCCTCATTGGGTTGAAGGTGTTATGTATTCCCGACTTGCCAAACGATTCATCCGGTTTTTGTTCCATGTTTTTTCCGGGAAGCCCAAAAAAGATCAGGTTTTCTCGCGCCAAAGTTATCTGAATCCTCTGGCTGGGCGAAAGTCCTGGATTAAATTTCACATCCTCGCGATCGCGGTTGCTTATTTGGTCGTTGTATTGGGCAATTCATTTCCGGCATTGTCACAAGCAGCTCCCGTCCCATTCAATTGCGATGGTATTCTTTATATTAGCCAAGCAGCTAACGCTGAAGACCCGACTCAACTTAATTTTCTAAATACACAAAACTTGAATTTAGAGGATGAAGGTGGGACTGAAGAGGGAACAATTTATAACGCGGCAGGGTTTCGTTTTGCCGACGGTTTTATTTACGGCATCCTCCCATTTGATGACCTTGAAAATGATCTTAATGTTCCTCCTCCATTTACAATCTTCAGAATTGGTCAAGATGGAGTAGCTGAGGAGTTAGGAACTATAGAAAACGATGCTCAATTTCCAGATCCACAACCACAGGCAGGTAATGATGATAGTCGGTATTTTGCCGGCGATTTTGACGAGGAGGGGTTTTATTATGTCTACTCCAGAAACCAAGGTGGTATAGGAAAGTTACTCAAGATTGATGTAACGCAAAGTCCACCCGATGTTGTCGATGTCGTCGATATTACGACAGGAAATCGCAGCTTTTTTGACATTGCCTTTAACCCCGTAGATGGCAATTTTTATAGTTATGAATCAAGTGCGGGGCAGCTAGCTCGCATTGATCCGAATACGGGAAATGTTACATTTTTTGACGCTGTTCCGACAGATCTTCGTGCTGTAGGTGCTATCTTCTTTGACGCACTAGGAAACTTATTCGCCTACGAAAATGCTACAGGTACCATCTACAGAGCTGGAGAGGTCAACAGACTTGAAGACCCCCAGACCGATCAGGTAACGTTTATTCAAGTTGCCTCGGGTTTAGGGTCAGTCGCTCAAAACGATGGAGCCTCCTGTCCCTTTGCCCCAATTGATTTAGCAATTGAGAAAACAGTTGATCCGAATAACCCAACCCCAGGGAATCCGGTGACATACACGATTACGGCGACTAACCAAGGCAACCCGGATTCGCCGATACCGCTTCTGAGCGCTTTCACCCGAATCAACGTCCGTGACGTTCTCCCGGCAGAAATTGAGGTCACCAGTGTTACAGAGAGTGAAGGGAATTACGACCTAGACTCAGGCGACTGGACAGATATTGATCTGGGTGTTGGTGAGGAAATTACCTTAACCATTACAGGGACTCTTGCTGCTGATGCAACAGGGAGAATTACCAACGTAGTCGTTGCCGAAGTCCGTCCTCCTGAAATTAATACTGATCCAGATTTCCCTCGTGACGATTTCCCTCCTGACAGGGTTCAGGAAATTATTGATGATATCCTTGAGAATCCAGATACCGATATTCCGACTAACAATATATCGACTGTAGACTTCGTCGCGAACCCCGATCCGGCTATTGGGGTAGCCAAGGAGGTCACGGATGTGACGGCGCTTGGAGGTAACCGCTTCCAAGTTACCTATGACTTAGTGGTCGAAAACGTGGGTAACGTGCCTTTAGACGATATCACTCTCTTGGAAGACTTAGAAGATACCTTTGGTGTGGGTAATGTTGTCAGTACCACTGTCAGTAGCAATGATGACCTGACGCTTAATCCCAACTTTACTGGGATTGGCAATGCTGGTGACCCGATGCTAAATCTTCTAGGAAATGGCAATAGCCTCGATATGGGTGAAAGCGCCCGGGTTCAATTAGAAGCCGTCGTCACCCCACCCGACCTAACCCAGAACTACAACAACCAAGTCGAAGCCACGGGTATATCTCCAGGTGGTACAACGGTGAATGACTTATCTGATAATGAAATTCCCACTGATCCCAATGTTCCCCTAACGGACAAAGATGGGGATGGTGATGCCGATGAACCCGAGGAAAACACCCCCACTCCCGTCAATTTTAGTGCGACTGAAAGACCTGCAATTGGTGTCGCTAAGAGTGTGGGGACAATTACACCCTTAGCCGAGAATCGCTTCCGCATTACTTATAACTTGCTCGTCGAGAACCTGGGAAATGTAACATTAGACCCTGTGACACTGACGGAAAATCTCAACGATACCTTTGGTCGTGGCAATTTCACCGTCAACAATGTCACCAGCCCGACCTTGACAACCAACCCAAACTATGATGGGAATAATATTCTCAATTTGTTAGGGGCAGGTAACAGTTTAAATACAGGAGAAACCGCGACAGTACGGTTAGTCATTGAAGTCACGCCACCTGACCTGAACCAAACCTACAACAACCAAGTGGAAGCTACAGGGACTTCACCCAATGGCACTCAAGTCACTGATTTATCTGATGATAATGTGCCAACCGATGATGCCAATGATCTTCAACCTGACCCGGATGGGGATAATAATGCCAATGAACCCGAAGAAAACACCCCCACTCCTGTCAATTTCAATACCATTCCCGAAAACCCCGCCATTGGTGTCGCCAAGAGTGTTGGTTCTATCCAATCCCTGGGAGGAAATCGCTTCCGCATCATTTATGATTTAGGTGTGGATAACCTGGGAAATGTACCCTTGAGCAATGTCACCCTGGAAGAAGACCTAGAAGACACATTTGGTGTCGATAGCGACATTGAAGCCAGTGTCACCAGTGATGACCTGACCACGAACCCCAACTTTACTGGAATTGGCAACCCAGGTGACTCCACGGTGAATCTATTGGCGGCTGGCAATACCCTGGATATCAGTGAAAGCGCTACGCTGCAATTAAACGTTATCGTCACCCCTGACCTCACCAACCCCAACCGAACCTACAACAACCAAGTGGAAGCCACAGGGACGTCACCAAGGGGGACTGAAGTGGATGATTTATCCGATAATGGTTTCCCCAGTGATCCCGATGGCGATGGTAATGCCAATGAACCGGAGGAAAATGACCCCACTCCCGTCAACTTTAGTGAACTTCCCGCCATTGGTGTTGCCAAAAATGCCACATCTATCGCCCCCATCGGCAACAATCGCTTCCAAGTCACCTATGACTTAGTGGTCGAAAATTTAGGGAATGTTTCTTTAGAGGATGTCAGACTCCTGGAAAATCTCACCGAAACCTTTGGTGCTGGTAATTTCACCGTCGTCAATGTGACTAGCCCGAATCAAACCTTAACGGCAAACCCCGACTATAACGGTAGTACGATCATTAATCTTTTAGCGGCGGGTAATACGCTGAATGTGGATGAAAGTGCAACCCTACAGTTAGTTGTTGATGTTACCCCACCCAACCTGAATGCTGACTATGAAAATCAAGTGCAAGCGGTAGGTTTCTCACCCAGCGGAACGTCGGTAGATGACTTTTCCGATAACGGTGTTCCGGCTGACCCCGATAGTCTTGAACCTGACCCGGATGGGGATAATAATGCCAATGAACCTGAGGAAAACGACCCCACAATCATTCGCTTTACCACGACTCCAGCAAACCCCCTGATTCCTGGAAACCCTCCGGGTACGGCTATTGGTGTGGCAAAGAGTGTGGGTACGGTACAAGACAATGGCAATGGCACATTCACGATTCCTTACACCATCGATGTGAGGAACCTGGGAAATACAACTTTGACCAATGTACAAGTCACCGAGAACCTCTTTGGCAATAACCGGAGTACATTTAGTGGTACTGAGAGGATTCAGATCAGTAATCTGAGTGTCACCGGTGATTTGAGTCAGGTTAATCAGGGTTTTGATGGCGAAAATGACCAAAATCTGCTATCGGGTACAGAAAGCCTAGGTGCCAATGAAACGGCGACGATTACATTAAATGTGACCATTACTCCAGGTCGTAACTTTGGTCCATTTGAAAACAGCGCCGTAGCCCGAGGAACTCGCAATGGCACAATCGTGAGTGACGCCTCGACTCCGGGTACAAATCCTGACCCGAATGGTGATGGTAATCCCGGAAATGATAACCAACCTACGGTAGTTTCCTTGGGACAACCGAATCTGCGTTTAGTCAAGCGGATAACGGAGGTGTTCCGAAACGATGTTCCACTCAATAACGTTAATTTGGATCGGGTAATTGATGACCAAAATGACCCCGATGATAACGTGGCTGGTTGGTCTGCACTTCCCAATGGACTCCTGGGAGTGTTCAACTTAGGCACAGAAGTCTCACTCCAGAGTGGCGATGAAGTGGAGTACACGATTTATTACCTGTCCGATGGTGGACCTGTGGTCAACGATGTGCAAATTTGTGACGCGATTCCTGAACAAACGAGTTTCGTGGCTAATACGATTGAGTTGAATGAAACATCGCTAACTGATAATGCGGATACGGATCAAGGAACCTTTTTTGGTGAGTTAACACCCGTTAATCCTCCTTGTCCTAACCTCAACAATCCGAATGGATCGGTATTAGTTAATGTGGGAGATGTACCCAGTACCGTCCCGGATAATGTGGGGTTTGTCCGCTTCCGTGTCACCATTGATTAGATCAAGGCAGTCACACCACCAGTAGGGGCACGACATGTCGTGCCCCTACTGTATGCTGATGATACAATCGAAAGGACTATTGCTTTTGGTGTTGGCAAAATGAGTGGTAATATAGATAACTATGCTCTAATTATTGGAGCGATGAAGTGTGGAACGACTACCTTATTTACCTACTTGGCAAAACATCCAGAAATTGCTCCGTGCTATCAAAAAGAACCTAATTTTTTTGCCAGTGATGAAAATTGGTCGAAGGGATTGGCTTGGTATGAAAGCTTATGGGACTATGAGCCAAATAAACATAAGATTGCCTTAGAAGGGTCTACTCATTATACAAAATACTATACAAAAACACCGAGATTTCCTAACGCGGCTGAACGAATTGCACAGATAAAAGCCAATTTTAAATTTATATACATGCTCAGAAATCCAATTGAGCGAATTGAGTCTCAATATACCCATGGATTATCTGCAAAATGGTTCACCAGTCAACAACCTATTAAGAAAGGAATCCATCCTCACTTACTAGAAGTGTCTAGGTATGCCAAACAAATTGATGAATACTATAAGAGATTTCCCGCGCCAAACATACGCTTAGTCAATTTTGAAGATTTAAAAAGTAATTTATCTAATCTTTTAACGGAAATTTGTCAATTTTTAGAGATAGACCCGACTTATAACTTTCAGATAAACTCTAAGATTTATAATCCGACGAAAGGAAAGTTTATCGATGGTTCTTTATGGCATTTTATCAGCCCGTTAACTAAAACGTTGCCCAACAAGGTACAACAATCGATTCGCCGTTCCTTAGGTCAACAGGTAAGGGATAACATCCGACTGACTCAAGAGCAACGAGATTTTGTTTTACGTGAGTTGCGGGAGGATTTACTTAAACTTCAGTTTGAGTATGGAGTTGATGTGTCTCGCTGGGGTATTGAACTTTAAGTTACTACTGGACTGACACAGCTAAAATTGTGGCATAGACTTGACCATTGAATCGGGTGTACGCTTTGCGCCCCTACGGTTTCGGGACGTGGGGTTAATCTATCAAATAAGCTGTGTCATCTTCTTCCGCAAGATCCCCGACTTCTTAGAGAAGTCGGGGATCTGTCTGTGTACGTCACTTACACGCCATCGCGCTGTAATCGTGTTGAGTTTAGTTCCACCAACCTACTTATAGACGCCGACGATAACACACCGCTTTATCGACTTGCACCCGTTCAAAGGAGTCATCTAAATTTAAAGTTGTTTCCCCACCGCCTAAAATTAAATAACCATCCGGCGCGAGAATTGACCTAATTTTTTCTAATACGGCTTTTTTGGTGGCTAAATCAAAATAAATCAAAACATTACGCAAAAAAATAATATCCAGTTTATGGAATTGGGTAAATGAATGGGTTACTAAATTAAGTTGCTGAAATTCAATTCGGTGGCGTATTTTATCACAAATTTGCCACTGGTTTCCTCTATGTTGAAAGTATTTATTTAACAAGGAAAGGGGAAGTCCCCGTGTCACTTCAAGCTGACTGTAGAGTCCCGCTTTGGCACGGTTGAGGATCTCATTGGAGAGATCGGTGGCAATTAATCGGAGTTTCCAGTTCGCCAGTTCGGGAAACTCTTCGTGCAGTAACATGGCAATGCTATAGGGTTCTTGACCACTCGAACAAGCCGCACACCAAATATTCAAGGTTCGTTGCGTTTGCCGTTTGGCTAACAGTTCGGGCAAAATGACCTTGGCAAGGGCATCAAAGGGATAGCGATCGCGGAAAAAGGATGTCTCCGTCAGCAGCATTCCCTCCACTACCTGGACATGGCGCTGATTAAAGGGTTGCGTTTGCAGATTGGCAATCATTTCCCCCAAAGAACTAAATCCCATTTGCGTCGCCAGAGGGGTTAAGCGTAACTCGGCTAAATAGGCTTTATCGGCATCCAGAACCATGGCGGAATGATGGCGTACTAATTGACGTAAATAGTTAAAATCTTGATGATGAATTGGCATTGTTTTAAGTTGTGATTTTTGTGTAGGGGCGGGTTTTACTATTAACGTTTTTGACCTCACAACAGATGTGACTAAACCCGCCCTGACTGAGGTTGGCGAAGAGGGCGACCCGAGTCAATTGAGTGGACAAGTATTGTTAAATGGGAGAAGCGGGTCGCCCCTACAGGTTTCGTGATGCTATGTTCATTTATGGGAGTCTCTTCAGGAATTTCAACAAACCAGTTGGATAATTTCATCGGCGATTTGGTCTAGGGGTAAAATATTATTAGCTAAACCCGCTTGGGCGACAGATTTAGGCATTCCCCACACCACACTGCTGGCTTCATCCTGCACCAAAATATGTCCCCCGGCGTCTCGGATATGGTGACATCCTTGCAAACCATCTTGTCCCATACCCGTCAACACCACCGCGATCGCACTCCCTGGAAATGTCTTAGCAACGGATCGAAATAACACATCCACCGCCGGACGACAGGAATGTTCGGGCGGGGCTTGGTGTAAACTCAGATGTACCGTTTTCCCCCGACGCACGACAATTCCATGGAAATCTCCCGGCGTAATCCAAGCATGACCTGGACGCAGTTCAGCCCCCTCATAGCCCTCGGCGACAGAGATGTGACATTGATGGGTTAAACGTTCGGCTAAACGTTTGCTAAATAGGGGAGGAATATGTTGCACGATGACAATGGGTAGGGGAAAATCGGCGGGAAACCGGGATAAAAGCGTGGCTAGTGCATTGGGTCCCCCAGTAGAGACACCGATCGCAACAACTTGGGCTTTGGCGAGTTTGAGGGTGGCGGTTTGGCTGGGAAGGCGCGATCGCGCGATCGGTGTATTGTCGGATACGCCTAAGATATCAGCACAAAAGACTTTAATTTTAGGAATTAATTCGCGTTTTAAATAATCGGAAACTGCCTCACCTGTTCCCAATTTTGTTGGTTTAGTAACATAATCCTGAGCGCCGAGAGAAAGGGCTTCTAACGTAGCTGCTGCACCGCGTTCGGTGAAAGCACTAAACATAATCACGGGCAAGTTTGGATAACTTTGGCGAATAGCCGTTAATGTTTGTAAGCCATCCATTTTTGGCATTTCGACATCTAGGATGATTAAGTCGGGTTGCAGGTGAGGAATTTTAGAGAGGGCAATTTGACCATTGGCGGCAATTCCAACTACGTCTAAAAAAGGGTCTTGAGAGAGGATTTCACTGAGTTTTTGACGAATAATTACCGAGTCGTCAACGACTAGCAGGCGAATTTTACGCATTGTAGGGTAGGGGAGATGTAGAGACGTGCCATGGCACGTCTGTTGGCTCCCCTCTCCCCCGCGTGGGAGAGGGGCTGGGGGTGAGGGGTTTAGTTGACATAGATGGGCGGGTTTAGTCACATTTAGGTGAGGTAAGAAACGATAGTTGTAAAACCCGCCCCTACACAATCAAAACATTCCCTTCACTAATTAATACTTGAACTGATTCACCAGGGCTTCTAATTCCGACGCGAGTTCGGCAAGTTCCGCCGCCGATTTCAACGTGTTGCTGGCGAGGGCGGTGGTTTTTTGAGCCGCGTCAGCGACATTGTTGATATTTTGGGGAATTTGTGAGGTACTTTGGGCGGCTTCGGCGACATTACGAGCCATTTCATTCGTCGTCGCAGTTTGTTCTTCTACCGCACTGGCGATTGTGTTTTGGAAGTCGTTGATTTGATTAATAATCGTGGTAATTTGACTAATCGCTTCAACGGAACTTTTGGTGTCACCTTGAATCGCTTCGATTTTTTGACTAATGTCTTCCGTCGCTTTGGCAGTTTGTTTGGCGAGTTCCTTCACTTCATTGGCAACAACGGCAAATCCTTTCCCCGCTTCTCCCGCCCGGGCAGCTTCAATTGTCGCATTAAGGGCGAGGAGGTTAGTTTGTTGGGCAATGGAGGTAATTACCTTAATCACATTACCAATTTCTGCACTACTTTGACCCAATTTGGTAATCGTTTGGTTAGTGCTTTCAGTCATATTAACCGCCGTTGTCGCGACTCGCGCCGCATCCGCCGCACTTTTGGCAATTTCTTTAATACTGGCGCTCATTTCTTCTACACCTGTCGCCACCACTTGAGCATTGCGGTTGACTTCTTCGGCATAAGCTGACGCAGTTTGGGCTTGTCCAGAGGTATGTACGGCGTTTTCATTGAGTTGTTGACTCACCAGGTTCATGTCTTCTGAAGCTTGAGCAACAGCCGTGGCGACTGAGGCAATTTTACCGACGGATTCGGTTAAATTGCTTGCCATGCGATTGACATTATCGGTCAGTTGTTTGAAGTCACCTGTAGTTTTGGCGGTAACGTTTTGGGAGAGATCACCTTGAGCAATGGCTGAGGTTAATTGGGTAATATTTTCGACTTCTTCCTTGAGATTCGCCGCCATCTGGTTAATGTTTTCGGTTAAGTCTTTCCAGATTCCGGTAGCCGTTTCCACAACAGCGCGACTACTCAGGTTTCCTTCGACACTAATTAAACGGGCGACGCGGTTTTTCTCATTGGTATATGCCTCGATATTATCCCGCAGGGTATTAATTGTAGTACTCAGGGTTAAGAGATCACCCTTTAACGGCTGATTGTCAATCTCTAGAGGCATTTTACAGGATAAATCACCAGCCGCGATCGCCTTCAGTGCATCCTGGGCGGCGAGGGTAGGTTGGGCAAGGGTGTGGATGATGGTATTAATTGCGGTGGTTGTTGTTGCCCATCCTCCTTTTAAATAGGGGGGTGGAGATACAGGTTCAGCCCCATATAACCAGCGTCCAGCGTGATTTTCCCAATCCTTTAATACAGTTGTTTTGTGTTGATATCCCACTCGTTCGGTGAGTTGACCGTCTTGAGCAACCTGTTGACTAACTCGGACAATTTCATGGATAACGGTTTGATTGATACCCATCCATTCATTAAATACTTGAGCAATTTCACCCCAGCCATTTTCCTCAGTGAGTCGGGCATTAAAGTTACCATCTCTGGCACTTTTTAGGGCTTGGAGGAGTTCGGAAAAATTTTCTGGGGATAAGAGTATTCCCTCAATTTCATGATTTTGCGGGGAAACAGTCTGGGTGGCTTTAGGTTCAGATACCATGGTTTTACTGTGATCATGTTCATTGTTGCCGTTAGTCTCTTGATTTTGGAAAAAGACTAAGCGTCCGGGTTTACTGAGTTTATCGATGTTCATGGCTTCTCCTAATTTGTGAATTCCTTTGAGATGATCGAAGTTCATTGTTTTTTACTCTTTGTCATTGGTCATTCTTTAAGGAATGAGTTTGACGTTTCTGTATTCTTTAGCCCTTGACTTGCTGACGTATACATTCTTTAATTCCGAAGAGTTGGCTTCAAAATGGTGAGTTCAACAACTTTGTCGGTATCGAGAATCAGCAGAAGTTGATCGGCAAGTTTATACGCGCCACGAATTAATTGCCGTGCGTTTCCTGTTAAGGTTTCTGGGGATTTCTCAAAGCAAGCATCGGAAATTTCTAACACTTCTCCCACATCATCAACAAGCAAACTAATCACCTCATCAGCCGTTCGCACAACCACATTGAGAGGGAGGTGTTCGCTATTTTTATCCAGTTGTGTTTCAACGGGTATCTTAGTGACATTCTGATCTAACTCCAGAAATTGACGTAAATCCACAGCCGGAACAATCTGACTCCGTAGGTTAATTAAACCCCGCACGGCTGGTGGTGCTAAGGGGACACAGGTAATTGACTGATATCGAATAACTTCTTGCACGTTTTCTACTTCTAGCCCGAAGAAGAAGTGGTCGAGAAAAAAGGTACAAAATTGATGGAATTGAGCCATGATGAGGGAATTATTTATAATGACGAATGACGAATGACGAATGACATTAAATCGCTTCGATATCCAAAAGTTCGGTAACTTGACCCTGAATAACCGCGATCGCCTGTACCCCTGGACGAGTGGCTTCACCTGTGATACAAAGGTCTTCCATGACGATATCTACCATGCGTTGAACCACTAATCCAATTTGGCGTCCACTTTGACAAGCAACGACGACAACTTGCAGCGGATCAGCGTCTAATACGGCTGTTTTTGGGTTAGCAGCGCTAAAGCGCTGACTACTAATAAAAGATACATTGGCAAAATTAACTAGGTAAAGAATTTGGTCACGATACTGAATCACCTGGCGATCGCCCACTTGTTCGATCGCGGTTCTGGGAAATTCTTCTAAACGCACTACTCGCGACAAGGGAATCGCCATGCGGCTGTTATCTAAGGCTTCAAATAACAGTAATATTTGCACTGTTTCGATAGTGGATTGAGAGGATATTTCCTGCTGAATTAAAGCGTTTGTTTGTTCATCTGAAAGTACCCCCGCCCGTGATGCTAGACTAAATACATCTAAAATTAATGCCACTTTTCCATCACCTAAAATTGTGGCTCCGGCAAAACAAGGGGTTTCTTTGAGTAGTTTACCTAAGGGTTTTACGACAATTTCTTGAGTGTCATTAATCGCATCAACGACTAAGCCAAAGGTGAAATTATCGACTTGCAGAACCACAATGTTCAGCATGATTTCCGATTGCGGATGGGCTGTTTTGGGTTCCCATTCCACTAATTCAAGTTCCCGATTTAAATACACCAGGGGTAATAATTTCCCCCGCAACCGATACACAGGGGCTTTGTGGACATATTCGATCCTGTGATCCGCTTGTTCTCCCTGCAAGCGGACTAATTCTAAAAGATTGGTTTGAGGAATGGTATAGCAGTCCCCTCCACTGGTGACAATCAAGGCGGGAATAATTGCTAAGGTTAAGGGAATTTTCAGTTTAAATGTTGTTCCTAAACCAAGTTGAGTATGCACATCTACTGTACCGCCAACTTTTTCTACATCCGTTTTCACTACATCCATTCCCACTCCCCGCCCAGATAAGCGCGTCACGCAGTTGGCGGTAGAAAAACCGGGAAGGAAGATTAAATTTAGGGCGTCAGTCTCACTTAAGCAATTGGCTTGATTCGGCGTAATTAAGCCTAAACTTAACGCTTTTTGTTTCAAGCGTTCTGAATCAATTCCCGCCCCATCATCCGAAATTTCAATGGTTACATATCCACTTTCATGGAATGCTTGCAGACGTAATCGCCCTGTGGCGGGTTTTCCCTGAGTTTGACGTATATCTGGGGATTCAATCCCATGATCCACACAATTGCGGAGTAGATGCGTTAAGGGATCTTTAATCGCCTCAATAATCGTTTTATCCAGTTCCGTCTCTTCTCCCTCTATCTCCAATTGCACCTGTTTTTCTGTCGCGATCGCAACATCCCGAACTACCCTGGGAAACTTGCGCGTAATTGTACTAATCGGCTGCATTCGGGTTTTCATTACCCCTTCTTGTAACTCTGTTGTCAGTCGGTTTAATTGCTGGGAGGTGGTAACAAAGGCGGTTTCATCTTGCAGCGTGGAGAATTGTTGAATCTGATTGCGAACTAATACCAATTCTCCCACCAAATTCATCAACTTATCCAAAAGATTGATATCGACTCGGATTGACTGTACTGTATTTGGGGTTGTCAACGCCGACATCAACTCCTCGCGATCGCAGGGAAGTTTTGACCCTTCAGGATTTGTCGGGGCGGGTTTAGGGATTTGCTTTTGGCTATTAATGGTAACGTTTGTACAAAACCCGCCCTCATCTCCGGTATCTCTAGATTGCAGTTGATTTAAGGTCTGAATTAAGCCAGAATAGTCAACATCACCTTCTTGTCCGATCGCTTCTATCTGGGCGCAAATTTGCTGCATGGCGTCTAGGAGTTCCAGTAAGCCACTGGTAATCTCTGCATTTAGCTGCAATTGTCCATCTCGCAGACAACTGAGTAAATTTTCACCACTGTGGGTAAGGGCTTCTAGAGTGGGAAACGCCATGAAGCCGCAGTTTCCTTTAATTGTATGTAAGGAACGATAAATTCCTTCGAGTAAATCTTGATTAGTCGGATTTTTTTCTAATGTGACCAGATCCGTCTCAATCTGGCTAATATTCTCGTAGCTTTCTACCAAAAAGGCTTTGATATCTTCATCCATGATAGTTAAGTAATCGCTTGCATGTATGGGACGTTAATGGTTAAAGCTGACAGGAATTATTTCAAGAAAAATACGGCGGAAGTCAGTGGGATTCAATTTCACTGAGTTTCGCCACTAAACCGAGTCTATCTTGGCGCAGGGAACGCTGCTATCGGTGATACCACCCAACTTGAGACGGCTGGATTAGAAAGATCCGTGATTTCACCGAATGACATTCTCGGACATGGGCTAGACAATAAAAGACAAGGATGAAACAGTTTTGATCAGTAGGGGCGGGTTTCACTATTATCGTGTTTTTTCATCCTGATGTTACTAAACCCGCCCTGATCAACGGTGCAGATTCGTTGAGAGTTGGGTTTCGTACCTCAACCCAACCTACTTGCTAACTTCATTCAACCAACCGTTTAACTGAAAAATGGAGGAAAATTATGGCATTAATTCTAATCGTTGATGACGCCGCGTTTACCCGACGGATGATCCGGAAAACCCTTGTTGCGGATGGACATGAAACCCTAGAAGCCACTAATGGACAAGAAGGACTAGACATGGCGATCGCACATCAACCTGACTGTATCTTAACTGATATGCTCATGCCCGTTATGGATGGCTTTCAACTCCTCACCGCCTTGCGCGATCGCCAAATTAATACGCCAGTTATTGTGATCACCGCAGACATTCAAGAAAACGTGCGCCAGCGGTGTCGTGAGTTAGGCGGATCAGGCTTTATTAATAAACCCCCCAAAGAAGCCGAATTACGTCGCGTTATTGGTGAAATCTTAGCTTGTCCCCAGGAGACTGTATGAACTTAACTCCCGATCAAATTGATGCGATCCAAGAAATCGTTAATATTGGTGTCGGTCGGGCGGCTAGCGTCCTGAATGAAATGCTGGAAGCCCCGATTCGCCTGCAAGTCCCCTATATTAAAATTGGGTCGCCCCTGGATTTTCAATCTGAAATGGAAACTCGCCTTGGTGGGGAACAAGTTGCAGCGGTTCGCCAAGACTTCTCTGGATCTTTTGCGGGTTTAGCGGAGTTAGTTTTTCCCACCGATAGTGCTTCAATTCTCGCCGCTGTTCTCACGGGGGAAGAATTAGGAACACCGGATTTAGACGCCGTTCGCATTGGTACGTTAAGTGAGATTGGCAATATCTTAATTAACAGCGTGATTGGGTCAATTAGTAACGTCCTCAATCAACGCCTCGATTATGCCATTCCCAGCTACATCGAGGATACTGTCGAAAACTTAATCAACGTCGGCGACAATCAGCAGGATAATACTATCCTGTTAGCCCAAACCCAATTTTTTATCGAACAACTTCAGATTCGCGGCGATATTATTCTCGTCTTTGAAGTCGGTTCCTTCGATGTGTTACTCGACGCGATCGCCATGCTAACCACTGTGTAATCTGATTCATTTTTTTGAGCAATGACCAATGATAGAGAACGAGGCTTTCTGTGTAATCAGTGTAACTAAGCTTTTATCCTCTACCCGCATCTGGACAATAAATCTGTGAAATCAGTGTTTTGACCAATGACCCCTTAATCTGTCCATGCAAGAGATAGAAATCGCTGCCGAAAAATTTTGCATTCTTGACCAAATGCCTTTGGGTGTCTGTATTCTCCGATCCGATTTCGTGGTCTTATTTTGGAATCGCGGTTTGGAGGATTGGACACACCTATCCAGAGGTCAAATTTTAGGTCGAAAAATCAGTGACTATTTCGCTGATTTAAACCATCCCCGCTATGAAAAGCGGCTGGAGTCCATCTTTTCCGGGGGACCTCCGACCATTTTTTCCGCCCAACTTCATCCTCATTTTATTCCCGCCTATTTACCCGATGGACAACAGCGAATTCAGCGTACCACTGTCACCGCCATACCCGGCTTAATAGAAGGAGACTACTACGCCCTTTTATCCATTCAAGATGTTACTGAACTCAGCCAACAAGTTCAAGACTATCGCAAAATGCGCGATCGCGCTTTAGCAGAAGTCCAAGAACGACAACGCGCCGAAGCCGCTTTACGATCTCAAGAAGAACAATTACAAGCAGTTTTTGATGCGGTTCCTGGCTTTGTATCTTGGGTGAATTCGGATTTGCGATATCTAGGGGTTAATCGCCATCTAGCTGATACGTTTCACTTGACTGTCGATCATTTTATTGGTCAAGATGTCGGCTTTATGAAAGCGAGTCCCAGCTTTGCTGACTTTATGCGTCAATTTATTGCTAGTCCCGAACCAGCCGCTAGCCAAGTGATTGAAGCTTACGTCAAGGATACCACCCGGAGTTACTTAATTGTTGCCCAAAAATACCAACAAGGACATGCAGCGGTTTCGGTGGGAATTGATATTACCGATCGCAAGCAAGCGGAAGAAGAGGTTCGCAAAGCTTTAGCGAAAGAAAAAGAACTCAGCGAACTAAAATCTCGTTTTGTTACCATGACCTCTCATGAGTTTCGCACCCCCCTAACTACTATTTTAAGTTCGGCGGAATTACTGGAACATTATGGTCATAAATGGACACCGGATAAAAAACTCACCCATATCCATCGTATTCAAGGAACGGTTAAACATTTAGTCCAAGTTTTAGAAGATGTCACTCTGATTGGCAAAGCCGAAGCCGGAAAACTTCAGTTGCAGCCTGTTCCTCTGGATTTGGTTGAATTTTGCCACGGCTTGATTGAGGAGTTACAGTTAAGTTTAGGACAGCATCATTCTCTGGTCTTTACCCATCAATGCCCAAACCTTAATGTCTGCATGGATGAGAAGCTGTTGCGGCATATTCTGACGAATTTAATCTCGAATGCGATTAAGTATTCTCCCAATTGTGGAATCGTTACCTTGAACCTCGTCTGTCAGGATTCATCCGCTATTTTCCAAATTAAAGACCAAGGGATTGGGATTCCCTTGGCGGATCAAGAAAAACTCTTTGAGGCGTTTCATCGGGCGCAAAATGTGGGGAATATTTCGGGAACGGGATTGGGGTTGGCGATTGTTAAACGGGCGGTTGATTTACAAGGGGGTGAGATTACGGTAAACAGTCAAGTGGGAGAAGGAACTATGTTTACGGTTACATTGCCTTTATCGGTGTAGATTGAATAATTTATTTATAAAATAATGAATTAGGAAGGGCGGGTTTTGCTATTCAGTTATCGGTAAATAGCCGAATTGAGTCCCTAAACCCGCCCCTACAGAGTTATCGGTGGGGAAAGTTATCGGTGGGGAAGGGCGGGTTTTGCTGTTCAGTTATCGGCAAACAGGTTAATTTAGTCCCTAAACCCGCCCCTACAATTGGTTAATTAATTGCCTACTCTATTGCATTTTCTAATAAACATGGTGTTATCATCTCACGTAAATTACCCTGGAAATAAAACTGCGATCGCGACTGAAATCGAAACAGCGGCGCATCAATTTAATGTTCTGGATCAAGTCCCTATGGGTAACTGTGTCCTGCGATCAGATTTAGTGGTTTTATATTGGAATCGCTGCTTGGAAAACTGGACGCATCTCTCCAAACACCAAATCTTAGGTGAAAAAATTACCGATCATTTTCCCCACCTGAATCATCCCAAATATACCACCCGCCTCCAACAAGTTTTTACTGGAGGACCACCCACCGTCTTTTCCTCCCAACTTCATATCCACCTGATTCCTGCACCTTTAGCCGATGGAGGATTACGGATTCAGCATACCACCGTTACCGCCGTTCCTAGTGAAAAAGATGGCGAGTATTATGCTTTATTATCGATTCAAGATGTTACTGAACTCACCCAACAAGTTCATAACTATCGCACGATGAAAGATCGGGCGATCGCGGAAATTCAAGAACGCCAACGCACCGAAGAAGAATTAGCAGACTATCGTAACCATTTAGAAGAACTGGTTGAAGAACGAACCGCTGCACTCCAGACAGCTAATGAACAATTAAGTGTCAGTCAAGCCAATTATCGTAGTATCTTTGAAAATGCGGTTGAGGGCATATTTCAACGTACACCAGATGGCATCTATATCAGTGTTAATCCTGCCTTTGCCCAGATACTCGGCTATGCTTCACCAAGCCATTTTTTACAGTCTCTAAAAAATATTGAACAACAATTTTATGTTAATCCGGATGATCATCGACGTTTAACCCAATTAATTCAACAAAATAAAGCTGTCTCTAAATTTGAAACCCAGGTTTATTGCCAAGATGGACGGAAGATTTGGATTCGCAAAAATGCCCGTGCCGTCACCGACATATCAGGAACCATTCTCTATTATGAAGGCTCAATTGAAGACATTACCGAAAGTAAACTCGCCGAAGAACGACTGCGAGAAAGTGAAGAACGCTTTCGCCTCTTAGCCGACACCGCCCCCGTCTTAATCTGGTTAGCCGGAACTGATAGTAATTGTTACTTTTTCAATCAAACCTGGTTAGAATTTACTGGACGCACCTTAGACCAAGAAATAGGAGATGGCTGGACAGACGGGGTTCATCCTGATGATTATCACTATTGTATAGAAACCTATTCCAACGCCTTTAAAGCCCAAAAACGGTTTCGCAGGGAATACCGTTTACGCCGACATGATGGCAACTATCGCTGGATTTTAGATACAGGAGTGCCTCGATTTACATCCAATGATTACTTTGCTGGCTATACCGGTTCTTGTATTGATATTACTGATCGCAAACAAGTCGAAGAACGACTGCGGGAGAGTGAAGAGAATTATCGTTCAGTGATTGAAAGCGTTAAAGAAGTCATTTTCCAAACCGATGCAACGGGGGTATGGACATTCTTAAATCCCGCGTGGACAGAGATTACTGGCTTTACCTTAGGGGAAAGCATTGGCACAAATTTCCTAGAGTATATTCATCCCGATGATCGCCAACGCAACGTAGATTTATTTCAACCCTTACTGGAACGAAAAAAAGACTATTGCCAGCATGAAGTCAGATATCTGACCAAAGATGGCGGATATCGCTGGATTGAAGTTCATGCCCAATTAACCGTTGCCTCCGATAATACAATCACCGGAACCTCTGGTACACTCCGGGATATTACTCACTACAAATGGGCAGATATTCAACTCAAAGCTAGCGAACAAAAGCTTCGCCAGGTGATTGATTTAGTTCCCCATTTCATCTTTGCTAAAAATAAAAAAGGTCAGTTTATTTTAGTCAATCAATCCGTCGCTGATACTTACGGAACTACCGTTGAAGCCTTACTGGATCAACCTGAAACAGAGGTTGCCCCATCAGTAGACGATGCCCATCAATATCGAGAAGCAGACTTGCACGTTATTACCAGTGGAGAAACTCTTTATATTCCCGAAGAAACGATTACAAATGCTAAAGGCGAAACTCGAATTCTACAAACAACCAAAATTCCCTTCTTTGTCGCTGATTCCGATGTTCCCGCCGTCTTAGGCGTATCCATTGATATTACCGATCGCAAGCAAGCCGAGATCGCGCTTCAGCAACAATTAATGCGAACGGTTCTGCTGAAGCAAATTACCCAAGAAATTCGCCGCAGTTTAAACACCAAAGAAATCTTTCAAACCACCGCTACCCAAATCGGTCAAGCTTTTGGCGTCAATCGCTGTGTGATTCATACTTACCTGACGGAACCGACACCAGCCATTCCTTTTGTGGCAGAATTTTTAGAAACAGGATATGAATCCATTCTCCAGTTAGAAGTTCCCATTCAGAGAAATTCCCATGTTCAACAGCTACTAAAACAAGACAAGGCAATCTCCTCACCAGATGTCTATGCCGATCCATTGTTGTTAGGCTGTACCCAAATTTGTTGTCAGATTGGATTAAAATCGATGCTGGCAATTCGCACCTCCTATCAAGGGGAACCGAATGGAATTATTGGCTTGCATCAGTGTGATTCCTATCGCCATTGGTCAAGTCATGAAATTGAGTTACTCGAAGCGGTTGCCGATCAAGTGGGGATTGCGATCGCCCAGGCGCATTTGTGGGAACAGGAAACTCGCCAACGTCAACAGTTAACCGAACAAAATGTGGCATTGGAAAAAGCCCGACAAACCGCCGAAGCCGCCACCCAAGCCAAAAGTGAATTCTTGGCAACCATGAGTCATGAAATTCGCACACCAATGAATGCCGTGATTGGCATGACGGGGTTACTTCTGGATACTGACTTGACCTCAGATCAGCGCTACTTTGCCGAAACCATTCGCAATAGTGGAGATGCCCTGCTGACGATTATTAACGATATTCTAGATTTCTCGAAAATTGAATCCGGGAAAATGGAGTTAGAGGAACAACCCTTTGAACTCCGCACCTGCATTGAAGAAGCCCTGGATCTGCTTACCACCAAAGCCGCCGAGAAAAATCTAGAATTAGCCTATTTAATTGACTCCCAAACCCCCAACTGGATTGCCGGAGATGTGACGCGGTTGCGTCAAATTTTAGTGAATTTAATTAGTAATGCGGTTAAATTTACGCCAACCGGAGAGGTTTTGGTTTCCGTAACCGCCCATATTTTGCCGGATGAGGATGTAGAGACGTTGCATGCAACGTCTCTACATCCGGGCGGGTTTGGCACTCGCTATCAGTTACAATTTGCGGTCAAAGACACAGGAATTGGCATTCCCACTGATCGAATTAATCGCCTGTTTAAATCCTTTAGCCAGGTGGATTCATCCACCTCTCGTCAATATGGGGGAACAGGATTAGGATTAGCCATTTGTAAACGCCTGTGCGAAATGATGGGAGGTCAAATGTGGGTAGAAAGTGGCGGATCAGTCGCCGGAAATCCGCCTGCTGGATGGATAGCCACTGATAAGAGTTTTGGTGGTTCAACCTTTTACTTCACAATTTTGTCTGAATCCATCCCCGATTCAGCCGTGGTAGAACAACCCATCTGTGACACTCACCTAGCAGGAAAACGGCTATTAATTGTCGATGATAATACGACAAACTGCCAAATTTTAATCCGACAAGCCCAGTCTTGGGGGATGCTGTCACAAGCTACGGAATCCGGTCAAGAGGCGTTAGCATGGCTGTCTCAAGGTGAACAGTATGATATTGCCATTCTAGATATGCAAATGCCAGGAATGGATGGGATTACCTTGGGGGAACAAATCCGTCACCAGTTTAAGGATAAAGAGTTTCCCTTATTAATCTTATCGTCCATGGGTAAACCCGAGATTGCTTCTGGAGTCGTCGAAGCGAATTTTGCTGCCTTTTTAAGTAAACCGATTAAGCAGTCGCAACTCTACAACCTGTTAACGCAAATCCTCAGTGGACAACCGACAAAAATTAAGCGATCGCCTGCGGGTTCACCCTCCCTTGATCCCACTTTGGCGCAACGGATACCCCTGCGAATTTTAGTGGCGGAAGACAATAAAGTGAATCAACAATTAGCTTTGCAGTTATTGCAGCGCATGGGATATCGCGCCGATGTTGCTGGGAATGGATTAGAAGTGATCGAAGCCCTGCGCCGTCAGCCTTATGATGTCATATTCATGGATGTGCAAATGCCAGAAATGGATGGTTTAGACGCCACCCGCCATATTTGCCAGCAATGGTTACCCGCAAACCGCCCGCGAATTATCGCCATGACAGCCAACGCCATGCAAGGCGATCGCGAAAAATGTTTGGAGGTAGGAATGGATGACTATATCAGCAAACCGATCCGCGTCAATGAATTAGTTCGGGCTCTGTCTCAAAGTCAACCGACAGAGGAACCCCCAGAACCCACACCCCAAGTCGAGTCAGCCCTTGACCCCCAAGTCTTACAAACCTTTCACGACATGATGGGCGAGAGTGCGACTGAAATGCTGCGTCAATTAATTGATATTTATTTAGAAGATACCCCCGCCATGTTGGAAACGCTTAAAATTGCCCTGCAAGAGAATAATTTAGCCGCTTTGCAACACACGGCTCATACATTAAAATCATCGAGTGCCGCATTAGGGGCGATTAAGTTCTCCCAACTTTGTCAAGACTTGGAAAATTTAAGCAAGTCTCAAGTTACAACAGGCTTATGTGAACTCGTTGCCCAAATTGAATCCGAGTATCAACGAGTCAAGCAAGAGGCGATGAATTATAAGTTGACGAAGATTTGAGCCTAGAACTAAAGTTCTGGCTAAAAGCTTAAACCCGTTAAAACGGGTTGAAAGACTGACCCAGTTGCATTATCCACAGAAGGGCGGGTTTTGTTGTTCATTTATTGGTGGATATCTGAATTTAGTGGCTAAACCCGCCCCTACAGTACAGACGTTCCATGGCACGTCTCTAAATGACTGTTAACTGGGGGTAATTAACCACTAATCTAGCCACTCAGCCAATCGGCGTAGTTATATTAAGAAGTTTTACGGAAGTCTTGACTGGGGAATGTAGTCGATAATCAAAATAACCATCACAAGCTGTATTGAGGCACTGTTCGATGATTATACCGTCCCTGCTGATTCTGGCGATCGCTCTTGTCGCGGTTTACATTCATACCCATGTCGCAGAGGAATTAGTGCAAGTAGGGGCAACTATCATCGCGTTACTTTGTCTGGTGGTGAATCTGATTTTAGCGCCACTCGCGATAAAACTGCTCATTGTCGGGTCTATTTTACTCACAGCAAAACGGGCTTCATTAGCACTTTTTAATTCCCTGCTCCAGTAAACAGTAGACATGGAACGGGAAAAGATAAGATGTCCTCTGTCTTCTAGTGCAAGAAGGCAGAAATAACTGAACAGCTAATATCTCCCCCAGCTTCCCCAGCTCCCCCAGCTCCCCCAGCTCCCCCAGCTTCCCCAGCTCCCCCTGCTCTACTCATCTCCCCTATCGCCCACGGGGATTGATAATCTCCGTTAACCCTTCTCCCAATAGCGATAAGCCAACCACCATAGATGTCATCGCTAAACCAGGAAATAACGCTGTCCACCAAATCCCTGTAGGCAACGCATCCAGGGCTTGACGCAAATCATGTCCCCATTCTGGCGTTTCTTCGGGTAGTCCTAGTCCCAAGAATCCCAATCCACCTAAAATTAAAATAGCGTCGGCGGCATTGAGAGTAAATAAAACCGGGACACTTTGAATCACATTGAGAAACAAATAACGGGAAAGAACCCGCCCAGGAGTTGCCCCCATCGCTTGCGCGGCTTCGATAAATAGTTCAGTTTTGACGCTGGCGGTATGGTTACGGACAACGCGATAATATTGGGGAACGTAAGAAATACTCAGTGCGATCGCGGCATTGAAGACACCTCGCCCCACCACAAAAGCTAAGGTAATCGATAGCAGCAATCCGGGCAAGGTATAGATCGTATCCATCAAAAACAACAACACCCGATCTAATTTGCCGCCGAGATATCCACTAACTAACCCCAAGGGAACACCAATAATTAAACTCAAGCTGGTTGCTAGAATCACCACCTTTAACGCCGCTTGAGTACCAAATAAGGTGCGGGAGAAAACATCATACCCTTGGCGTGTCGTACCGAACCAGTGTTCACCACCGGGAGGTTCATGAATCGGGTTAATCAGGGATGCGGTGGGATCTTGCAGCCATCCCCATGTTTGAAAAACAGGGGCAAAAATAGCGATGAGGATGAACACCAAGGTGATAATTACCCCCACCGCCATCAGTTTCATCGAAAGACTGGCATATCGGCTAAACCGTAAAAGATGAGACAATCGCAGTCGCGTCAGGGTCATAAGTAAGGTTTCCTCGCCAAGAAATCTAATAAAATAGTCTGATGAGGTTGCCCTAGGGGACGCACCTGACCCGCTACTTCTGAATAAGCCTGACCCGCCTTAATGTCTTCAGGTGTCAATAAACCCAGATCCCAACCTTCTTGTAATACCAATTGATTCAATTCCACCGTTAAAGGGGCGTGGAATATATGACGAATAACCTGGGCATCATTATAGCAATCAAACGTTGCCAATTGGGGGGGAGAATAGGAAATCTCTTCGAGTAATTCTCGCCGCATCCCCACCTCTGGCGTTTCTCCGGGTTCAAGATGACCGCCAAAGAACCCCCAGCACCCTGGATAAAGAATACCAGGGATATCGTTCCTAAGCTGCATCAGGAACAGTCCCGAACGGTAGAGAATCGCGATCGCGACTTCGATGGATTGACTCTTCATAAAATTATTCAGCTTTCCGTTCAAGCTGTTCAGTTTCCTGAAGGTAAACTTCACCCATTTCTTGCCCACCGATGGGAATACTTTGGAATTGTAGCTGTCCCCCAATTACCACCTGATCACCCACATTGGGAAGTTCTTGATTGCTCACGACCCAAATTTTGCCCGTGGTATCCTCAAGTTGATAAGCCCCTGAGTTCAAAAAGGGGGCTTGGGTGATGACTTGACCTTGAAGGTAAACCACTTCCTGGGCATTCTGATCAGATGGGAGTTCACGAATCGCCGTAACATCTACAGTGTTAGCGCTACCCATACCATTCGGACTACCTAGCAAAGGAACATTGCTACAACTTACCAGTCCTCCCCCAAACAGCAAAGCGCACATTGGCAGTAGATAAAACATAGTTGACCTTTGGCGGGTTGGAATTGACGAGCAAAGGCGTGAGCGATGGTCGTTTTGAGCAGACATTGCCATGACTGTTCCCCACGCTAAATAGTGTACATCCCGGTTATAGCTTAGATGCTTGAGAATTGAATAGCGGGTGAGTGACACCACTGCCCGTACAATAATCAAAGTCCTTTGATGTCTGTTAATCTTTAACCTGCCCGTCAACTACCCCGCCTATAGTCTAGCTATAGACCTAGCTATAGACGAAGCTTGAAAAAGTTTATGTTGACCAGCCTAGGTTCTCAGAGAACTACGTTATGTCCAAGTGTTAAAGTTCCTACCAGGGAATGCGTAGCTAGTTCCCTGCTCTAGAACCCCACCATTAAACAGGTCATAGGGAAAAGCCAGTGTGGTGGAGAAAGTACCGAGACATAACTTTGGCGAAGCTAACGTTACTCCGTGCGGGGAAGACGCCCAAAAACCATTGGGCAATTGGGTAGAAACTGCACCTCTTTCTACCCACCACTTTTGAATCAGTTCACTTACTTAGGAGGCGTGGCTTTCGTCTTCGTCCATGCTTATTGGTATGGCCGAGGTATCCAGCCGCGAAATATTAATGAAATCTGTTTACCCTCAGTTACTGGATGGCAAAGCTCTGGCTCAACGCATTCAAGATCAGCTCAAAGCGGAAGTAGAACGGCTCAAATCCACTTATGGACGCCCACCTGGATTAGCGGTGCTAATGGTGGGCGATAACCCAGCTAGCGCCGCCTACGTGCGGAATAAAGAACGTGCCTGTGCCAAAGTTGGGATTGCCTCCTTTGGGCAACATTTTCCGGCTGATGTCTCTCAAGCTGAGGTTGAGCAAACCATTCATCGCCTTAATCAAGACCCAAACGTTGATGGTATCCTCCTGCAACTTCCTTTACCCGAACATCTCAATGGCGTCTATTTACTGCATCAAATTGATCCTGATAAAGATGTCGATGGACTGCATCCGCTAAATTTAGGGCGTCTGCTGCGAGGTGAAACGGGACTGCAAAGCTGCACGCCAGCGGGAGTAATGCGCCTGTTGCGAGAGTACCAGATTGATGTGAAAGGAAAACATGCGCTAGTCGTCGGACGCAGTATTTTGGTCGGCAAGCCAATGGCGATAATGTTACTCGAAGCTGATGCTACCGTTACGATTGCCCATTTGCGTACCCAAAATTTGGCTGAACTGACTCGTCAGGCGGATATCTTGATTACTGCTGCCGGACGTCCTAATCTAATTACGGCGGATCAGGTTAAACCGAATGCCATTGTGATTGATGTGGGTATAAATCGCGTCACCGATACTCAAGGAAAATCCCGTCTCGTGGGTGATGTGGATTTTGACGCCGTTCGGGACATGACTCAATTTATCACCCCGGTTCCTGGTGGTGTTGGACCGATGACGGTGACAATGTTATTGCAAAATACTGTTTTGAGCTATAGCAGGGTTAACTCATAACGCCCCTAGGCTCGTAGAATTGTTAAGACAGTGAACAGACGATTTAAGGAATGATGGCATGGTAGCAACAGATGGGCGACCTGCCCCCAATGGGGAATCCCTAGCCTTTGATTTATCGACCTATCTAAAAGAGCGGCAAGTTCAAGTGGAGGCGGCTTTAGATCGTTCTTTGCCCCTAGGTTATCCGGAAAAGATTTATGAGGCAATGCGCTATTCTCTCTTAGCTGGGGGGAAACGGTTGCGTCCGATTCTTTGTCTGGCAACCTGTGAACTGATGGGTGGCACGATTGAGATGGCAATGCCAACCGCCTGCGCGTTGGAAATGCTCCACACGATGTCGTTAATTCATGATGATCTGCCCGCCATGGATAATGACGACTACCGTCGGGGTAAACTCACCAATCATAAGGTTTATGGTGAGGATATGGCGATTCTAGCGGGCGATGGTTTGCTGGCTTATTCCTTTGAATATGTTGCCACCCAAACCCAGGGAGTTCCAGCCGAGCGGGTGTTGCGGGTGATTGCTCGTTTAGGTCGGACTCTGAGCGCGGCTGGATTGGTTGGGGGTCAAGTGGTTGATTTGGAATGCGAGGGAAAATCGGATATTCAAGCGGAAACTCTCAATTACATTCACACCCATAAAACCGGAGCGTTACTGGAAACCTGCGTCGTTTGTGGTGGAATTTTAGCGGGTGCAACCGATGCAGAGATAGAACGTCTGTCTCGCTATGCACAAAATATTGGTTTAGCGTTCCAAATTATTGATGATATTCTGGACATCACCGCAACTCAGGAGGAATTAGGCAAAACAGCGGGGAAAGACCTGCAAGCCCAGAAAGCCACCTATCCTAGCCTCTGGGGACTAGAGGCTTCTAAAGCTAAAGCTCAAGAGCTGATTGAAGATGCCAAAGGTCAACTAGAACCGTTTGGTGAGCGCTCTCAACCTTTAATTGCTCTGGCTGATTTCATTACCGCACGGACGTATTAGTCATTGGTCATTGGTCATTGGTCATTGGTCATTGGTCATTGGTCTTATTTGACTGCTCAAACATTCGTTGATCAACAACCAATTTGAACTGAAACACGATAACACGATGCAGGATTTTGACAACATCCTAAACAACCAGGTATTACTGGTTGCGCTAATTGCTTGTTTAGTGGCTCAACTCCTTAAGCTACTGGTCGAGTTAACAAAAGATCGAAAATTTAATCTCCGTACCTTAGTGACAACGGGCGGGATGCCTAGCGCTCATTCAGCGCTGGTTACTGCCCTGGCTGCGGGTGTGGGACAAACGATGGGATGGGCGTCTCCTGATTTTGCGATCGCGACGATTTTTGCTGTTATTGTTATGTACGATGCCGCAGGGGTTCGACAAGCCGCAGGTAAGCAAGCTCGTATCCTTAATCAAATTATTGATGAGTTATTTCAAGAAGGTAAACAGTTTAATGAGGATCGTCTAAAGGAATTGCTGGGGCATACCCCCTTTCAAGTGATTGTGGGTTCAATCTTAGGGGTACTTATTTCTTGGTTAGCTGCCCCAGCTTATTGTTTTTAGGGTTGGGATTTGACTGGGAGCCTGGTTTAAGACACAGAGGCTAATGACGCAATTGGGTCAGGAATTGTATCTGATGGTGCTTGAAATTCTCCAGTTTTGACGAATTCTAAGCGTAGCTTTAACCAAGTGATAAAGTTGGGGTTGGTTGAAATAATAGCGGCAGCAGGTTGAGGACATTCCTGTTTAACTTGCGTCATTTCTGGAGCTTCTAAAAATGCGGGTTGTTTGACCAGCCAAAAGTCAATCTCTTTTCCCTTATCTTGGTAGTCTTTGGTTCGTTCTCTGAGAACTTCTTCAAAGGGTTCTTCTTCAAGTAAGAAGCGTTGACTGGCGACTAGGTAGTAATAAGTTTGCATGGTTTTAATTGGGTGATTGGAAACGTTTTGAGTGTGTAGGGGCGGGTTTCACTACTATCATCTCTTTTTGACCCAGATGTAACTAAACCCGCCCCGATCAATTGATAGAGGTTTGACCTTTCACTTCGCTAGTTGGGCATGGTTTTAACGTTAGTAAGGGTGGGTTTTGTTGTTCCATTATCGGTGAGATAGGGTGGGTTTTGTTGTTCCATTATCGGTGAGATAGGGCGGGTTTTGTTGTTCCATTATCGGTGAGGAGGGCGGGTTTTGTTGTTCCATTATCGGTGAGATAGGGCGGGTTTTGTTGTTCCGTTATCGGTGAGATAGGGCGGGTTTTGTTGTTCCGTTATCGGTGAGATAGGGTGGGTTTTGTTGTTCCGTTATCGGTGAGATAGGGCGGGTTTTGTTGTTCCGTTATCGGTGAGATA